>JASLGC010000126.1 GCA_030150335.1 Flavobacterium sp. | reverse complement strand
GTTATTTTGATAACCAACCATTACCGTATTTATACCATTGAACGTTGGTAATCCTGACAAGGCATAAGGCTTAGCAAATGAAACCAATACCGTATTCGCTTTTTTCGAAATAGCAGCAATCTGTTGTTTTTCTTCATTTGAAAAATTGTGATTACGCCATGGATTATCCACTTTGTGATAACCGATTACGATAGTCGTAAACTTGCTGATATCATCTAAATCCGAAGCATCAACTTCACGCACATCTGCATATTTTTTCAACATCTCCAAGAACGAACTACCATCGTCATCACCTAACTTCACATATCCAATACGTTGTTTTTCTAAGTGTTTAAACGGAATAAGCTTGTCATCGTTTTTAACAACAGTCATCGCCTCGTTATACAACTTTTGATTTAAATCGTCATATTCTGCTCCATTCAAATCTGCTACCAACGTAGTTGTGTCAATAGGTTTGAACTTAGTCATACTCGACTTAAACTTGTATTCTAATATTTTCTTAACCGAATAAGCCAAACGCTTTTCAGTGATTTCTCCTTTATTATACGCTTCTTTGATTTTTGTCATCGCCGTAGGTACGTCCTCCGAAAACAACAATAAATCATTACCAGCATTGAATGCCGCTAAGTCAACTTCTCCAGGTTTAAGGTAGTTAGCCGCTGCTTTCATATTTAATGCATCTGTAAAAATCAAACCTTCAAAGCCCATTTCTTCTCTTAACAACTTAGTTACAATATTGTAAGAAAGCGAACTCGGTACATTGTCGTCTGGTTCATATGCAGGGATGTTCAAATGAGCCACCATTACACTTGACAATTCATTGTCAAACAGCTTTTTATAAGGCCATAGCTCTACTTTGTTTAATCTACTTTTATCATGGTTGATAACAGGTAATTTGTGGTGAGAATCTGTTGATGTATCTCCATGTCCAGGAAAGTGTTTCCCTGTTGCAAATACGTTCTCACTTTGATACCCTTTAGTAAACGCTATTGCTCTATCGGTTACAATCTCACGTGTTTCCCCATAAGAACGCACTCCGATAATAGGGTTCTTAGGGTTGATGTTAATGTCTAACACCGGTCCGAAGTTGAACTGCAATCCTAAACGCTTAGCTTGCTTTGCCATAGCAACACCTAAATCTTCAATCAAATCTAAGTTTTGTACCGCACCTAAAGTCATGTTGTATGGAAACTTGTATGTCGAATCTAAACGCATACTCAGTCCCCACTCCCCATCAATACCGATAAGCATTGGAAGTTTGCTCTTTGCTTGCAAGCGATTCGTCATATCCGCTTGACGTACTGGTCCTCCTTGAAAGAAGATAAGACCACCTATATGTTGTTCTGTTACGAGTTTTTCTAAGCTTTGTGTGTGTGCTTCATTCTTGTTAGAATACGCTGCCACCATAAACAATTGACCAACGCGTTGCTCCAAAGTAAGCGTATTATATACGCTATCAACCCATTGTGTTTGTCTTACCTTGTCAATAGTTTTCTGCCCCATAGCAGTTGAAGCCGCCATAAGGAGTAATAATGTGAGTTTTTTCATTAGCTGTTTTATTAGGTCAAAAAAAAATCACCATCAAAAAACAATTTGATGATGATTTTGATATTGTAAATTTAGAGATTACAATCTATTTAAAAAAACGAGAATGCCAACTTTCAGCTGCTGGTACTTCCCAATATTCTCTAAACTCTCCTAAATCGTTTACTAAATTATTGAATACGATTGTATTAGCAGAAACAGATTTAGATTTAACCATTGCTTTAAATTCAATTAATGTTTTAAAAGCGATGAAATCTCCTGTTTTATACGTTACATTCATCTTGTCTAACAAGTCAACTCCGTATTTTTGCTCTAATGATTGAATCATCGCAACTGATGCGTCAATAGAACATCCTGAAGCTGCGTGCACGTCTTGGTCCACTGCAAGGATAATAAAACGGTTATACTTAATAGCGTATGATGCTTGTAATGGGGTAGCGTGGGCTGCCCACTCTTGTGTAAAGTCTGCTAAGACTTTATCTATTTCTTGAACCTCTTCATCTGAGAATTTGCGATTTGATTGATAAATCCAAACTCGAGAATGATCAGGCATTTCTTCAAATGGTATGTACATAACTCTTATAAATCTTCTGCATTTGCAATTAACTCCGCCACGTCAAGTACTTTTACTTCGTGTTCTTTGTCTTTAAACTTAACACCATCTGTCAACATTGTATTACAAAATGGACACCCTGCAGCAATGATTTCAGCATTAGTCCCTAACGCTTCTTCTGTACGCTCTACGTGAACTTCTTTGTTTCCGTGCTCTGGCTCTTTGAACAATTGTGCTCCTCCAGCTCCACAACAAAAACCATTCTGTCTTGAACGCTTCATTTCTACAAGCTCTGCATCTAATTTTTCAATTAATTGACGAGGTGCTTCATAAACTTGATTCGCACGTCCTAAATAACATGGGTCGTGGAATGTAATTCTCTTTCCTTTGAAGTTTCCACCTTCTATCGTTAATCTTCCATCATCTAAAAGCGATTTAAGAAACTCTGTGTGGTGCACTACTTCATATTTTCCTCCTAATTCAGGATACTCATTCTTTAATGTGTTAAAGCAGTGAGGACAAGCAGTAACGATTTTCTTAACCTCATATCCGTCTAATACTTGGATATTCATCATTGCCTGCATTTGGAATGCAAACTCGTTACCTGCTCTTTTTGCTGGGTCTCCTGTACATCCTTCTTCTGTACCAAGAACCGCAAAAGGAACCTTTGCTCTATTTAATATCTTTACGAATGCTTTTGTAATCTTCTTTGCTCTATCGTCAAAACTCCCTGAACAACCAACCCAAAACAAAACTTCTGGTTGCTCGCCCTTTGCCATCATTTCAGCCATTGTAGGCACTACTAAATTTTCTGACATAATATTTGAATGTATTGTGATAATCTCC
>JASLGC010000143.1 GCA_030150335.1 Flavobacterium sp. | reverse complement strand
TACAAGATTGAAAGACTTAATCTCCTCTTGTGTACCTGGGTGAATAACGGATAAATCAAAAAAACTGGCTATCCAAGAAGCTAATACAACTAATAATGCAAAACTTGCAAATAGGGTAGCTGGATGTGGTAACATATTACCAATTCGTTCTACCGAAGATAGGAACTTATCTACTAAGCTCTTTTTTGTTTTTGTACTCATTGCTATTTCTAAAAGTGAAATCGCAAGATAGTATTTTTTTACTATGTTAAAAACAGTCTTGAAAAACTTAATTAAAACACAATAAATTTGATTTAAAATATTGTTATATAGGTTTTTGTGTAATGGGTAAAGGTGAGGTAAGTGTTAAATAATGGCATAAAAAAAGTGCTCGAAAGCACTTTTATTTCATCCATTGGGCTACATTGGTAGCAATATGTTGTATGTCATTCAATAACATTGAGGTGTGGTATCCGTCAGCAATAGCGTGATTTACAAAAATAGACAAGGGTATTTTAACTCTGTCATTTTCTTGATAGAACTTTCCAAAACGAATAATCGGTTGTAGAAAGTCTGAATCTACTGTTGTATCTTGACTTATGCTTTCAAAGCTAATCCAAGGAACACAAGATATAGGGACAAAATTAGCAGGAGTATTAGGCCTGGCTTTGATTTGTTTTACATCTTTATAGATGTCTATGTCCTTGGTAATCACTTTGTGAAAAGTAGTAAAGTCTTCGTGATACTCACTCCATAAATCAGAAAACGTTTTATCGTCGTCGTGAAATATGGTAAACGCAGGTTGTAAAAAATCCCATTGACCTAATTGCCCGTTGTGGAGCACTGTTCTAAAAGCGTCACTATTGTTCAGCGCTCTCATGATAACATAGATAAAGGTAGGGTAAAACTTATAACCTTTGTTTTTATAACAAGCATGTAGTTCTGTAATATCTATTTTAATACTTACCGTGTATTTTGTTTTTAACTGATTGCGGTAGTATTCATAATAAGGTTTGCGGCTCCAAGTTTCGAAATCAATAGGAGTGAACTTTGCTTGTTGTGTCATGCCATGTTATTTCTTGTAGAACGGTTCAGCGTGGTTATAGAAATAATCACTAAAGTTGCCGTTTTGTTCTAATTTAATAATGTCGATGAATTGTTCTTTTTTCAAATGTGGAATACACGCATTTGAAATCATGTCAGCTATTTCTTTAAATTGTCCTTTCACAGCAGAAGTTTCAATTGCAAAGATATAGTGAGGTTTTTTGTCAATCACAGGGTTGAACGTCCATCCGATATAAGCACTGTCAATAGCTTCGTTATTTGCAAATAAAGCAACTAATTCTTCTAAAAGTGCTGTTGGTTCTTCTTCTGGCTTGCCAATCTTTACTTGCATTTGTGCTTTTAAGACAGGATTAGATAAAGTGTTGAAGATACTTCCGTTAAGCATTTGAGAAATCTCATCAGCAACTAACTCTTTGAAAACTTTTGTAAATGGATTTACGATAAGTGTAGAGCCTATTGTCATCTCTAAGAAAGAACGACCTCTAACTTTCATATATTCCATGTCTTCTGTGATAGCGCCATTGTCGTAAATACGGTTAGGATGAGTAAATACAGGAATGCGTTTGTCGTCTAATACAAGAATAGGAACGTTAGGAGTAAGACCTTCAGTAGTTTGAGATTCAGCAGTTTTCTCAACTAAAACATAGATGTAATCTTTTAGAAAACGATCGTAAAAAATAGAGCGATATTCAGGCTTGTTACCAGCTTCTTCAATTATCTGTGCTAATGTTAGATTAGCGTTGACTTTATGTGTGCTTTTCTTATTTCTATTGTAAATAGACATTTTATATTCAATTTTAAATCAAAGATAAGTGTTTTAATTAAATGTAGCCTTTAATTACAAGACATTTTGAGGGTTGAAATGGGTGAATGGGGTATAAAAAAAGGCAGTAAACACTGCCTTTTCGATATTATTTGAAGTAAGAAAACGTTTCGTTGTTCTCAATTTTCAGAAGAGTTTCGTAAATCAAGCGAATTGTATTCTCAACGTCTGTTCTGTGTACCATTTCTACTGTGGTATGCATATAGCGCAGAGGTAAAGAGATTAGGGCAGAAGCAACACCTCCATTACTGTAAGCGAAAGCATCTGTATCTGTACCTGTTACGCGAGACATTGCATTGCGTTGGAAAGGGATATTGTTGTTTTGTGCTGTTTCTTCAATCAACTCTCTCAAGTTGTTTTGAATTGCAGGAGCGTACCCAACTACAGGACCTCTACCGATTTTGTTATCACCTTCGATGTTTTTGTCCACCATTGGTGTGTTTGAATCGTGGCAAACGTCTGTTACAATAGCAACGTTAGGTTTGATAGTTTGAGTGATCATTTCAGCACCTCTCAATCCTACTTCTTCCTGAACAGCATTTACAATGTATAATCCGAAAGGTAATTCTTTCTTGTTTTCTTTTAAAAGACGAGCAACTTGAGCAATCATAAAACCACCCATTCTATTGTCAATTGCACGACATACAAAGCGGTTGTTGTTTAAGATTGTAAAAGTGTCTGGGTATGTAATCACACAACCTACGTGGATACCTAATGCTTCTACTTCAGCTTTAGAATCACATCCTACGTCGATAAAGTTTGTTTCAATTTTTGGAGATTCTTCTTTTCCTGCTCTGTTTCTGATGTGAATAGCAGGCCAACCGAATACACCTTCTACGGTTCCTTTTTTAGTGTGAATCAACACTCTTTTAGAAGGAGCAATCATGTGGTCACTTCCTCCATTTCTAACAACGTGGATAAAACCTTCCTCTGTGATGTATTTTACATACCAAGAGATTTCATCTGCATGTCCTTCAATAACAACTTTATAAGGTGCATCTGGATTGATAACTCCAACTGCAGTTCCGTAAGTATCAGTGAAAAAAGTATCTACATACGGTTTTAGGTAGTCCATCCACAACTTTTGTCCTTGTGACTCATGACCAGTAGGTGATGGATTATTAAGATATTCTTTTAAAAAGTCTAAAGAATCTTCATTTAAAATTGTTTCAGCATTCATGATTTTATTTTTTGCTAATTTACCCAATCTGTTATTATTACTCAACAAAAAGCAATAATTTTGATTAACAATTTGGGTTATGAAAAAGTTAATAGTTGTCTTACTATTTTTAATTCCATTCTTAGGAATAGCGCAAGAGCAAGAGTTAGTGCATGTGCCAGATATTCCCCATGAGGTAATCGTGGATGGGGATACGATTCAAGAATATTCGATGCCAGAAATATTTATTGGAGTAGATCTGAAAGAGGAGAAGTATCGCAAGGATATGAATATATTGCGTTATCGCCTTAGACGCGTGTACCCGTATGCTGTTGCTACGGCTGAGAACTTGGTTATTCTAAATAAGAATTTAGAGTTGATGGAGACAAAAAAGGAGAAGCGTCAATATATCAAGAGATCTCAAAAATATTTAGAGGGACAATTCAAAGAGAAGTTGAAAAAGTTGTCGCGTAATGATGGGAAGATATTGTTGAAGTTAATTGATCGTCAAACGGGCAATACAGCATTTTCGTTAATCAAAGAATTTAAAAGTGGTTGGACTGCCTTTTGGTTTAATACTACAGCTCGTACGTTTAGTTTGAATTTGAAATCGGAGTATCATCCAGATGAAGACATCAATGATTTTTATATAGAGACACAGTTACAATATTTGTTTTTTAGACAAGAACTTGAATATTCTACTGGTATTCCTGAGATTAATTTCAATGGATTGCGAAAAAAATGGTATTCAAATGAGAAGGAGGAGGAGTTTTTTCCGTTGGAGTTGAGAGAATAAGTTTTCCTATTATAAAAAATAAACTACCTTTGCGATAATATTATACCTATGGAACAATTCATCGTATCTGCCCGTAAATACAGACCTCAAACCTTTAAAGACGTTGTTGGACAACAAGCTATAACGAGTACTTTAGTGAATGCAATTGAAAGCAATCACTTGGCTCAGGCTTTGTTATTTACAGGTCCGAGAGGGGTGGGGAAGACGACTTGTGCGCGTATTTTGGCAAGAAAGATAAACCAAGAAGGGTATGATGATCCAAATGAAGACTTTGCATTTAACGTATTTGAGTTGGATGCTGCTTCAAACAACTCAGTGGATGATATTAGAAACTTGATTGATCAAGTTCGTATACCACCACAAACAGGAAAGTATAAGGTGTATATTATTGATGAGGTGCACATGTTGTCATCAGCAGCTTTTAATGCGTTTTTAAAGACATTAGAAGAACCACCACGTCATGCTATATTTATCTTAGCGACTACTGAGAAACACAAGATTATACCAACTATTTTATCGAGATGTCAGATATTTGACTTCAAGAGAATTACAATTGCAGATGCAGCTAACCACTTAGCATTAGTTGCAAATAGTCAAGGTATTGCTTATGAAGATGATGCACTACGCATTATAGCTCAAAAGGCTGATGGGGCTATGCGTGATGCGCTATCTATATTTGATAGAGTAGTGTCTTATTGCGGTAGAAACCTAACACGTCAAGCGGTAGCGGAGAATTTGAATGTATTAGACTTTGAGTATTACATTCGAATTACGGATAATATATTGCAAAATAATATTCCAGCTTTGTTATTGGCATTTGACGATATCTTAGCAAAAGGATTTGATGGACATCACTTTGTGGCGGGCTTAGCTTCTCACTTCAGAGATTTGATGGTGTGTAAAACTCCTGAAACAATCAACTTATTGGAGATTGGAGATCACGGAAAGCAGTTGTTTTACAATCAATCACAGCAGACTTCAATGCCGTTTTTATTAAGCGCTATAGAGATTGCTAATGATTGTGACTTAAAATATAAGTCAAGTCAAAACCAAAGATTATTAGTAGAATTGTGTTTAATGCAGTTGGCGTCTTTAACTTTTGAAGGCGAAAAAAAAAAGATAAACAATTTATAATACCAGCAGATTTATTGAGGCAATTGCTTGGCAATGTTGCTCCAATAGAGAATAATATTGTTGCTAATCAGTCTGTTTCCAATGGAAATATGAATGGTTTAGGGCAATTAGCTAACAATCAATCACCACAATTTACAAATGGCAATGCGAATCCTGTTGAATCAATGCAACAGAATATGGCACAGCAACCGTATCAAGGTATGGCTGAACCAATGCAGCCTCCTATGCAGTCTAATCAAGCAGATGCTGGGAATAATGGTGGTGTGAGAAAAGTTTCTGCTTTATCTTTGTCAAGTATCCGAGCAAGGAAAGAGATGGCTTCTTCTTTAGAGAAGAATGTTGTTAATCCTGAGGACTTGCCAAAAGATCACTTCCATTATGACCAGATGATGGTTGAGTGGAATAGCTTTTCAGAGCGTTTAGTTCGTTCCGGGTTGATGTTGATGGCTTCATTAATGGGAATGACTAAACCAAATTTGAATGGTTTTATTATAGAATTGGAATTGCCAAACCAAGGTTCCAAATTAAGTTTTGACGAGAATAAGTACGATTTAGTAAACTATTTGAGAAAGAGACTTAATAACTACGGAATCGAGATTAACATTAAAGTAAATGAGGAGATTAAGTTGGTAAAGAAAGTGTTTGATTCAAAAGACAAATACAATCACCTTGCTGAGCTTAACCCAGAGATAGAATTATTAAGAGAGATGTTTGATTTAGAGTTGAAGTAATATACCCTAAAACAAGCGTTACAAATACAACAAGAATATGATAAAAATTGGTGATGATAATACGTTAAAGATAGCACGTGAAACAAGTGTAGGTCTTTATTTGACAGATGGTGAGAAAGATGTCTTATTGCCTAATAAGTACGTTCCTAAAAAATACGAAATAGGAGACGATCTTATTGTTTTTGTTTATTTAGATCAAGAAGAAAGACCAGTAGCTACTACGTTAGAACCATATATTTATTTGAATGAGTTTGCTTTGTTAAAAGTAAATTACATCAATGATTTCGGAGCTTTTATGGATATGGGATTGGAAAAGGACTTATTTGTGCCTTTTAGAGAGCAAGCTCGTCCAATGAAAGAGGGTAATAGATATTTGATTTATATGTACTTAGACGAGAAAACAAATCGTTTGGTAGGATCAAGTAAATTGAAACAGTTCGTTGAGAATAAAGACCTTACGGTTGTAGAAGGAGAAGAAGTAGAATTGATGGTTTCTCACATTACAGATTTAGGAATCAATGTAATTATCAACGAGAAGCATGCAGGATTGATGTATAAGAATGAAGTTTTTGAGGAATTGAGAACAGGAGATCGAATCATCGGTTACATCAAATCTATTCGTCCTGACGGTAAGATTGACGTTTCAAGAACAAAAGTAGGATTTGATGGAGTACTTGATAGTGCTGGTATTATCCTTAAAGAATTAGAAAGTAATAATGGTTTCTTAGGATTGACAGATGCAAGTCATCCAGAAGACATTAAGACTGTATTAAACATGAGTAAAAAGACATTCAAAAAAGCAATCGGTACTTTATACAAACAACAGCATATTGAGATAAAGGAAAACGGTATCTTTTTAAAATAATGCAGAAATAAATAAATTATAGTTAAGAAGAGGTTTGGAGTAGTCCAAGCCTTTTTTTATGGAATTAAGTTGCTGTTTGTTGATTGAATTCTCTGGGCGTGTGGCAAGATTTAAATCAATTTGTAGTACTGAAAATTAGTTAATTGTACTTGATATTTTAAATAAATAAGAGTTAATAAATAATATTCAATGCAATAAGAGGTTAGTTGATGCTAAAGGATTATTAGACATTTAGTTTGTCATTATGTTTGTAGAGATTTATAGTAATGCATACTTAGCCAGTAAACAGTCCCCCAAAAGATGCTTTTTCTACCAAGAGAAAGCATCTCCTTTTTAATACACTTTTCAAATTAATTCTTCTGCAATAGCTGAGACATTATTTGCAAGTAAAAAAAGAGAAAAGAGGTGCTCTCTTTTTTGTTTATCCAATTTTGTATTAAAATTACACTTGATTAATTTAAGGGAAATGGGAAGTGTAAATATATTTTAACGAGGTGTTTGTGTTAATTCTGATTTTTTATTTAAAATAATATAATTACATGATATGTTCTGTTTTTGTTTTGTTTTATTCTTTAATTTTGTCTTAAATACGTGTTTTAAATTTGTTATTTGTTGCTTTATTAATAAATAGTACAACTAAATTTATATTCTAAAAAAGTTCTTTCACTCATAAAAAAGCTAAGTTCACCCAAAAAACAGGCTAATTTTTAACATTGTATAATACCTTTGTCTTCCAATTATAAAAGCGTTTTTAAGTATATAATGAATTTATAATTATTGGGATAATAATAAAAAACGCAATTAGAAAAAGAATAATAATTGGAGCTACAATGAAAAAACTGCGCTACTATTTTTTAGTATTAAATTATTTAAAACAAAATCAGTATCCATCAAGAGATTTGCTGTTAGATTACCTAAAGGGATTCGATATAGATATCAGTGAGCGTACCTTGTATCGTGCTTTGCGAGAGTTGGCTACTGAGTTTGGTATTATAATTAAATTAGATAATAAGAAAAAGGGGTATTACATTGTAGAAAATGGCAATGAAAATGCAAATACCGTTTTGACTTATTTGAAAGGGTTGGTTACAGCAGATATTTTAGCCAATGCAAATGAATCAAAATTTGCCTTATCTCATTTTGTAGATCGTGAAAATTCAAGTAATTTAGTGCCTATAGATTGTTTTCGCTTAATATTTAAAGCGATGACTACAAATCACAAGATAACATTTACTTACTTAGATGAGTTGACAGGACAAACAAGTGATTATACGCTGTCTCCTTTGTTTTTCAAACAGTTTCGCGATCGTTGGTATGTAATCGGTTTAAATGATAAGACTTGTCAATCATTTGAATTAGAGCAAGTATTTAATATTGCTGTCTTAAAAGATAAGTTTAAATCTAATGGTGGTGTAGCAAAAGATATGTATAAAGAGATTATAGGTCTTAACTATACAAATGCTGAGTTAGAGCAAGTTGTTTTATCTTTTTGTAATAGTCAAGAGGCATGTTTGCGTGCTTTGCCATTACATTACTCTCAAACTTTAAATAATTGTGAGGAAGATGGCCGATTATTAGTAACTTTACGCGTTCGACCGAATGACGATCTAAAGAAAGAGATTTTGAAATACGGTAGCCTTGTGAAAATTGTGAAACCACAATATTTAAAACACGAGATTGTAAGTGAATTACGTTCTGCATTGGAATTAAATGCATAATATATAAAGATACATTGATTGGGGAATTAATGTAAGTTGTATTTGTAGGTGAATGCAAGGTCATGTACCTTGTGTCAAAACAAGTATAGCGGTTAGTTTGTTTCTAAAAAAAATAGCAGGTGGGGGCCTGCTATTTTTATTTTATACTATTTCCTATAATCAGCTATGTAATTTTTTGAAGATATCTTGAATTAGTCATTTTTATCTTTTGGAATAGATACTCTCACTTGAGTTCCATTGTTTAATTCAGAGTTTATGGCTAAGGCTCCTTTGTGTAGCCCTATAATTTTAGCAGTTAATGACAATCCTAAACCTGTTCCTTGAATACCAAAAGCATTGCTTGAACGGAAGAATGGAACAGTCAATTTTTCAATATCTTCTTTTTTGATACCTATTCCTTGGTCTTTGACAATGATAATGATGTTGTCCTTGTCTGTCTCTAAGCTGATATTAACTTGTTTGTTATTAGAAAACTTACTTGCATTAAATATGATATTAGATAAGGCTAACTCAAGCAGGGTAATATTTCCTTTAAAGTAGAGTTGCTGTAATTCCTCCTTTGTTTTAATTGTTAAGCTGAAGTTTAGACTTTGTTGATGCATCATTAATTGGTCAAGCATAGACCACCAAAACTCCTCAAATCGCGTTCTCTCTAAGGGATATGCGGTACTGTCAAGCTGTGATAAGGTCAATAGATTATTTACCATCTGGTCCATGTGTAAGGATTCTTTAACAATGCCTTGTAAGACTTTTTTGTATTCTTCTTCAGAGCGACTGCTTATAAGTGCTATTTCAGCATTTCCCATTAATGATGCAATGGGTGTTTTAAGTTCGTGGGAAGCGTGTGAAACAAAAGCTTGTTGGTTATCAAATGACTCTTGTAAACGTTTAAACAAGTCGTTAATCGTTTCGCTCAACGTGTGTATTTCATCTTTAGACATTCCCTTTGTGCAAATAGGCTGAAATAACGTAGGTAGTTTTTTTTGTTGGATATGATTATTGATTCGCGTAATCGGGCGTAGGAAGTAACCTGCAAAATATCTCGATAGCCAAAAGGTGATTAGCAATGCAATCAGCAGGCTTGTCAGCATGACTGTACGCAGTTGTTTAAGCGCAGCAATACCTGTTTCATTTGTTGCTTTTGCCATCACGATAAAATCGCCTGAATTGTCTGCGTAGAATATTCCAACTACTTGTTGTTCTTCTTGTTTAAAGTATATTTTCTTTTTGTGAATAACTTCAGACAATATCTTTTTATCCCATTTAAGGTCGCCCTCATCAATAAATGTGGGGTTAAAGTCAGTGGTATATATACGGATAGATTCATGTGATAATGTGCGAGGAAACTTGCGTAGTACCTCATCAAATTCAGCAGGTGTAAAGTTGTCTTCAGCTAAGTAGTTATCACCAACAGTAAATGCTCGGTCTTCTAATTGCTTGTAAAAATTGTTCTCCCAATGGGATGATACTAAGAAGTAAACGGCAATAAGCACAGCAGAAAGCAAGATGGTGAATAGTCCTGAAAACTGTAGAGAAAGTCTATCGCGTATTTTCATAAAATGTGTTTTTGTGTATAACTCCCTTTAGATGAATGAATGGTTGTGGAGAGTTAGCTTTTTTTTATCAGAACAGATACCTTTTTGCCGTTGGAAAATTGCTTTAATACTTAAATATTAATGGTGAATAGTTTAGGAGTTTTTGCAATTTCACAAAGAGATTTTTAGATTGGTAAAGTGTTCATATTAATGATATTATATGCAAAAATACGGCAATAATGTACATGCTTTTTAACATTAGAATAATTTAATCTACGGTTAGAAAATGATAAGAATAGCAGACTAATCCGAGTTGTTTAGTTTATAAAAGATGCTTTCTGTGAGAGTTCTGAGGGGATAAGTATTTCTTTATTCAAGTGGTTGTGATGTAAAAGCAGGTGTGGATTTAAAACTAAAGGGGGTGTTTTGTAGATAATCTAAAAAAGGTGTTTTCAGTGCGAACAGCGTGTGGGTGTGAGTTTGGAGAATATTGGAGTTAAGTGCAATGTTATCAAATTGTTATGTTTTCTGTTTGGTGTAAGTAGTTCAAAATGAATTTGTTAATTTTAGAATATTAAAATCAATGGAATATGAAAGATTTGTGTCGCAATAGTTTTTTAGTTGATTTGGGAATTGATGTAAAACACAGTAGGCAAATAGCAGAACTCCAAAAGAGAAATGCTTTTTCTGAAGAATGTTACCGCTTTTTATTGGCTCAAGGCAATGCTTTATTGACCAATAGTGAAGAAGCATTGTACTTCTTTGATTTAGAAAGTGATGCTTCAGCATATAATTTAATTGAGGTCAATGACGATAGTATTTTTTCACCTTATGTATTTTTCTTTGCTCGCAGAGGTAAACATCATTTGATTGGAGAGATTACTTCAGCACCTTATAAAGGATATATTGTATCATTGGATGAAGAGCAGTTTTGTGATGTGGATAGTTTGGAGGAATTGTTAGAAGATTATGTTGTTTGTGTTGATACAGTCTTAGGAGATGAAGTAGCGGTTATCCAAACATTGCTGTCGCCTTCTACCGGGATTATGTCTGTTGTATCAGAATCGTTTACTTCATTTATAGAAGAATAAGAAATTTTTAATACTGTTCTAATAATTTTAGGAATGCTTTTTTAATTTAAGTTGGAGAGTTGGTTTGTATAAACTGACTCTCTTTTTTTGTGATATGTGTACAATTTAAAGAGAGGGAATGCCGATAGATTGTATTGTTATATTATCAGTTTTTTCGTACTTTTCGCCTGACTAATTTTGATATATTAAGAGTCATTTTTAATTAATGAATGAAGGGTTGTTTTTCTGCAACCAAATTGACAGATGAAGAAAAATAAGGTAAGGATACAACA
>JASLGC010000048.1 GCA_030150335.1 Flavobacterium sp. | reverse complement strand
AAAAGCAGATAGTATGATTTTATTAGATGCTTTTAACGATGAGTTAGTATTCAGAAACCAAGAGGTTTAAGCATTAAAAAAGAATAGTTAGTTATAATTTGATTGATCGGAGTTGCCTTAGGGTAGCTCCGATTTTTTTATTTAAAAAAAGAGCTAACTATTATATAGCCAGCTCTTTTACAATATTATGCCACATGATGGGCAGATTCGTTATTCGTTCCCATTTTTCTACTCCTATAGTTTTCACTATAGTTACTGCCTCTTTAATTTTCTTTTTCGAGGCGCTCTTACTAACTATCAGCTGTGAGATTTCTCCCAACTGACCATACGCTTTTGTTTCTTCTATTGTCATAACGCATAGTGTTTTTAACTATAATTCTATTTTAAATAAAAAATCTTTTATTAAGATATTGATTGTTATTGGATTAAGCAAAATTTTAAGTAAAATAATTATCTAAGATTATAAAATTGTACAAAATAGAATAGCTTGGTAAAGGACAGGCTTCTGAACGAATAGCTTGAGCCTATCTTCTCTATTACCATCGTAATTTAATAGCTCTTTGTTTTTACAAATTAAATAAAAACCTTAACTTAGAGTTATAAAACCATACATTATGAGTCATAAAAAACTATTTGCAGGAAGTGAAATAATGGTTCTTGCAGTAAGAGATATTCTTGAAGGTAATAATATTAAATATATCATAAGAGATGATATTGATTCGGCTATTACAGCAGGATTTGGATCTGCTGATAAAGCTGTTCATGTATTTGTAGAAGAAGAAGATTTGGTAAAAGCTAAGGAGCTTTTAGACGAAAATGATATTAAGGAGTAACTAATTATTCTAAACAACACGAAAGGGGCTTTGAATCTATTTCAAAGCCCCTTTCGTGTTATGTGAATTAACTTGTAAGGAAAGGCGTTTTAATTTGAGATCAACAAGAAAACAAACTGTAGGGATTACATATTTCACATGAGGGTAATAAATGGTCTTTAATATCCATTTTAATATAAAGAGCTTAAAATAGAACAATGCAATTATTTAAAAGGAATATCTAAGGTTACTATGCTATAATGGATGATTATAAGTTGCCTTCTATTAGAAGTAATTAGCTTGTGCTATCAATCTCATAAGGGATTTAGTCATATTTAGTTAGCATAAAAGACTTCCGGGTAAGGTAAATACGACTGATTTATGATTTAAATACGAGAAATTGTCGTTTTAAATAGAGTGTTTAATTGAAATACAGTAAGTTGTAAGTGTATAATGCTAAAAAAATGAAAATTATATATTATTTGCTATCAAAATAACCACTTGTAACCTTTTGGCATTGCAATTTCGCTAAAATATGCTTTCTAAACTTCTGATAATATTATATGTTCTTTTGAGTATCAAATAGCGAAGTTTATAGGAGGCTGATTATTATTTAGAATATTGTGATGAACTATGATTTCCGTAGTTTGTACTTGATTTCAAATAAAAAAGCCCTTGAATAGATTCAAGGTCTTTTACTTATTTTTTGCGTTTTTTAGTCTAATTTTTTGTCAATTATTCTTTCAAAATAGTCTTGAATAAATGCTTTACATTTTAATTCGATAGCTTCCATTTCTTTATTTTTCTGCTTGATAAGGTTGTTCTCCAAACCTTTGTCTTTGATATCGTAAAATCCAGTTACTTCCCTACCGTTAAATCTGCAAATATAATTGCCTTCTTGGTAAGTATATTCGTTTGCTCCATAGTTGATAACAAATGGTTTAGTAATTGTATCATTTATCAAACTACGCCCCCAACTTCTAAAAGGCTTATCGTAACCAATTAAATCAAGAACGGTTGGGTAGATATCTATCTGCTGTGCTAATCGCTTATCTACACCTTTCAATCTTTCATTTGGGGTATAAAATAAAATTGGAACTGCATTCCTATTCACAAGCTTTCTGTATTCATCGTAGTCAACTTGATTTGTATGATCAGCTGTGATAATGAATATTGTATTTTCAAACCATGGTTCTTTACGGCTTTCTTCAAAGAAACGCTTGAAAGCGTAATCAGTGTAACCAACTGTTTTATGTATTTGTTGATTTCCTTTTGGGAATTTTCCTTCATATTCTTTTGGAATATTAAACGGTTCATGTGATGAAACAGTAAACAATGTTGCAAAGAATGGTCCTTTCTTGTCATTTAAGGTCTTTCTCATATATTGAAAGAATGGTTCGTCCCAGATACCCCAAGTTCCATCAAAGTCATCATCGTTGTTATATTCTGTTTTTCCGTAGTAATGATCGTAGCCTAAAATATTACCAAACCCTAAGAATCCCATTGATCCATTTGGCGCTCCATGAAAAAACGATGTGTCATATCCTTTTGATTTTAAAGTAGAAACTAATGATTCTATCTTTTGCTTAGGAAATGGCGATGATGTAAAAGCATCTTTAAAAGAAGGAATACCAGCTACAACAGAAGAAACTCCATGAATAGATTTATATCCATTTGCAAAGGCATTAGGGAATATTAAACTGTGTTTAGAAAGGGAATCTATAAATGGTGTATAACTCTTAAAGTTAGGGATATTCATATCTTCATTAAATGCCCCAATGTATTCTCTTGCGTAGCTTTCTGTAATAAACAATACGATATTAGGCGTAGATGCTTCATTGGTATTATACTGCTTCGTAGCACTAATATTTTTTAAAAGTGTTGATTCATCCATGTAATCAACTTTTTTAAAGCTTGTCTTACCGATGGTTCTAAGAATTGCAAAAGGTGTATTTAACACTATGTCGGCATGTTCTGGTTTTGTTACTTCTCTGTTAGCATCAATAATGTTCAACGGGCGCGTTGTTTTCTTTAAATCTCCACGTACTCCAGCAACAAATCCAACAGCTACAACTACCGTAATGATTGCAGTTGATATCCAATAAGGCTTCTTTGTTTCTACTTTTATTGGCTCGTTAAACTTTACCTTTCCATACAGGTAAACCCATGCTGCACAAAGTAAGATGCACAATGCAAATGCATGCCAATAATTAAGAAGGAAATTAAAGAATAATTTCCCTTTGTTAGTTTCGTGTTCTAAACTGTCAAATACTGCAATTGTTGTTCTTGCATAAATAAATCTATAGTAGATTAAATCTATGAAGTTAGTTGAATAGGCAATTAAATTTGGAATGATATAAGCATAGAAAACTGCTTTTTGATACCCCTTTTTTGTGTTGATAAACAAGGGTAAAATAGACATAAGAATGAATAAGCTATTCACGTAAAAAATAGCCATTCTATCAAACGTTAAACCGTGATAAGCTAAAGTTAAAAATTGACCAAATGAATCTACATTTAGTAAGTCTGTATTGTAAACATAAAATAATGTTCGTGCGATGAAATAAAAGAAAAAAGCTAATAACAATCTATAGCCCATAACTAACATTTCATTTAATCTGAATCGATTAGATAACATATAATAATTGAATTAAGAAGTATTTTTGTAAAACAACAAATTTAATTAAAACTTTAGATTATTATCTTTTTTAGAGCAGTATAGTTTATATAGTTTTTTTTTTATACTTTGCGTAAGCTAATTAATGTAAACATGATGAATCCTACAAGACTTTTTGATATTCCTTATCTCCAAAAGGAGCAATTCCCTTTAGAGGACGCTTTGGTAACAAAAGTAAATGGGAAATGGGAGAAGACTTCTTCTCAGGAGTATATAAATAAAGCGAATGTGCTTTCAAGAGCTTTGCTTCGCTTAGGAATTAAAGAGAATGATAAAATAGCTGTCATTTCAAGTACTAATCAAACTAAATGGCATTTACTTGACATTGGAATATTGCAAATTGGAGCACAAAACGTTCCTATATACCCTACTATCGCAGCTGAAGATTATCAGTTCATTTTAAGTCACTCTGAGGCTTCATATTGTATTGTCTCTGATCAAGAGATCTATGACAAGCTGGTATCTGTAAAAGCTGAATTACCGTTGCTAAAAGACGTTTTTTCTTTCGATAAGATAGAGGGTTGTAAAAACTATGATGAGCTATTCGAAATGGGAATTGATGATAGTAATCAAGCTGATGTAGAGCGAATTAAAGACAGCATCACAGGTGATCACTTAGCTACTCTAATTTATACTTCTGGTACAACAGGGAGACCTAAAGGTGTTATGTTGTCTCACACTAACTTGTTGGCAAACGTAACAGGTAGTTGGGATCGTGTACCATTTACAAGAGATGAAAAATATAGAGGATTGAGCTTCTTACCTATTTGTCACGTATTCGAAAGAATGATAACCTATCTATATCAATATAGTGGTGTTGCTATTTACTTTGCTGAATCCATTGAAAAAATGGGGGAAAATATGAAAGAGGTTAAACCTAACGTAATGACAGTAGTTCCTCGTTTGCTTGAAAAAGTTTATGACAAGATATTTACAACGGGTTCTGCATTAACTGGGTTTAAAAAGAGAGCCTTTTTCTGGGCTTTAGATTTAGGTTTTAGATATAAACCATACAATAGAGGTTTCTTTTACAATGTACAACTTGGGCTTGCAAGAAAATTAGTTTTCAAAAAATGGCAAGAGGCTTTAGGTGGAAATATGAAGATTATAGTTTGTGGTAGTGCAGCTTTGCAACCACGTCTATCAAAAGTATTTAACGCTGCAGGGTTGCCTGTAATGGAAGGATATGGTCTTACGGAAACATCCCCTGTTATTGCTGTTAATGACAAGCGAAAAGGTGGCTTACGCTCAGGTACTGTTGGTCGCCCATTGAGTAACGTAGAGGTTAAAATTGCTGAAGACGGTGAAATCTTGTGTAAAGGGCCAAATGTAATGTTGGGATATTATAAAGATGAGGAAAAAACTAACTCAGTTATAAAAGATGGTTATTTCCACACTGAAGATATTGGACGTATAGATGAAGATGGTTTCTTGCATATTACTGACCGTAAGAAAGAAATGTTTAAAACATCTGGTGGTAAGTATGTTGCGCCTCAAATGATTGAGAATAGAATGAAACAATCGCGTTTTATCGAACAAATTATGGTTATTGGTGAAGGTGAGAAAATGCCAGCCGCTTTTATTCAACCTAATTTCGAATTTGTGCGTGAATGGGCAAGAAGAAAAAGATATGATATTGGAACAACTAACGAGGAATTAGTTAAAAATCAAAAGGTGATTGACCGTATCATGGAAGAGGTGGTTCACATCAATAAAAAGTTTGGTAAATGGGAACAAGTGAAGAAATTTGAGCTTACACCCGAGGTGTGGAGCATTGATAGTGAGCACTTAACACCTACTCTTAAGCTGCGTCGTCGTATCATACTTGAAATGTATAAAGACTTATACGAGCAGATTTATAGAGGCTAAAAGTTAAAATTATATTAATAAAAAGAAAAAAAGAAGAAATAGTATGCACGCATACTATTTTTTTTTATATTTGAGTTAAGCTAATAAAGTATGAAGAACAAAACAATAGATTACGTTTTGCGTGCAACATGGCAAGCTGTGTCTCGAATGTATAATGAGGAAGCAGCAAAATACGATGCAAGTATGGCACTTGCGTTTGCTTTATTAAGCATTGATAGAGAAGGTACTCCTTCTACCCTATTAGGACCTAATATGGGAATGGAAGCTACGAGCTTAACTCGTACTCTTAAAAAGATGGAAGAAAAGGGTTTGATTACTAAAGAGAAAAATCCTAATGACGGACGTGGTGTTATAATTAAACTTACTCCACTCGGTCTTGAAAAAAGAGAACTATCAAGAGCCAAGGTTAAAAGATTTAATGAAAAAATTAAATCACAGATTTCTGAAGAGAAGATTCGAAATTTCATTGAAGTAACTGATGTTATTAATCAGTTGATAAATGATAAAAATGTTTTTGAAGAAAAATAATCTTATCTTAAGGCTTATATTTTAGACTAAAAACCAATGAATTATTAAATTATGAAACGTATTATTAAAAAGGTAGCGGTAGTGGGTTCTGGTGTTATGGGATCAGCTATTGCTTGTCACTTTGCTAATATTGGCCTGGAAGTTTTACTTCTTGATATTTTACCTCGTGAGCTAACTCCGGATGAGGAAAAGAAAGGCCTTACTTTAGAAAGTAAAGTTGTAAGAAATAGAATTGCTAATACGCACTTGGCAAATGCGTTGAAATCTAAACCCTCTCCTATTTACTTGCAGAAATTTGCAGAACGCATTTCTACTGGTAACATCGAAGATGATTTAGTAAAGATAAAAGATTGCGACTGGGTTATTGAGGTTGTAATCGAAAGATTAGATATTAAAAAATCTGTGTTTGAACAGATTGAAAAATATAGAAAACCAGGTTCTTTAATAACTTCGAATACTTCTGGTATTCCAATGAAGTTAATGGTTGAAGGACGTTCAGAAGATTTTCAAAAACACTTCTGTGGTACTCACTTCTTTAATCCTCCAAGATATTTACAGTTATTTGAAATCATCCCTGGTCCACATACGTGTCCTGAGGTTATTTCATTCTTCCAACGTTACTCAAGCTTATACTTAGGTAAAACGCCTGTGTTATGTAAAGATACTCCTGGTTTTATTGGTAACCGTGTTGGGGTTTACTCTATGGCAATGGTAATGCAATTAGCTCAAGAGATTGGATTGACAATCGAAGAAGCTGATACATTAACGGGTTCTATTTTAGGAAGACCAAAAACAGGTACTTTTAAATTAGGAGACTTAGTTGGTTTAGATACTGCTATTAATGTAACTAATGGATTAAAACAAAATTGTCCTAATGATACAATGATTCAGGAGATTAAAGATAGTAAACCTTTAAATTTCTTATTAGAGAATAAGTTCTTAGGTGATAAATCACGTAAGGGATTCTATTACAAAGAGGTCGATAAAGAAGGTAAAACAAATCGTTTTGCACTTGACCTTGAAAAGTTAGAGTATAGACCTTTAGAACGTGCTAAAATTACTGCTGTAGAAACAGCTAAGCAAGCTGGTGGTACAAAAGCTAAATTAGCTGTATTACTTGCAGATCAAAGTAAAGCGGGAGAATTAATCCGTAAACACTTTGCTTCTCTTTTTGCTTATGTTTCTCAACGTGTACCTGAGATTACAGATACCTTCTACCCTATTGATGATGCTATGCGTACTGGTTATGCATGGAAATATGGGCCTTTCCAAACTTGGGATCTTGTAGGTCTTGAAAAGGGAGTTGCCTTAGTTGAAAAAGAGGGGTATCAAGTTGCTGATTGGGTAAAAGAATTAGCTTCTACTGGGGCTAAGAGTTTCTACAAAGTTGAAAATGGTAAGAAATTATTCTACAATCAGAATACAAAATCATTTGAACCAATTCCTGGTCAGGATGCTTTTATTATCCTTGATAACATTAGAGCTACTAATAAAGTTTGGGGTAATAGTGAAGCTTCGTTAATTGATTTAGGAGATGGAATTGTAAACTTAGAGTTTCATTCTAAAATGAATACTATCGGCGGTGGTGTACTTGCTGGTTTAAATAAAGCTGTAGAAATAGCTGAGAAAGATTTTCAAGGTTTGGTTGTAGGTAACCAAGGTTCTAACTTCTCTGTTGGGGCAAACTTAATGATGATCTTCATGATGGCTGCGGAACAAGATTATGATGAGTTAAACATTGCTATTAAAATGTTCCAAGATACAATGATGAAAATGCGCTACTCTGGTATTCCTGTTGTAGCAGCTCCACACGGAATGACTTTTGGTGGTGGATGTGAATTGAGTTTACACGCAGATAAAGTTGTTGCTGCAGCTGAAACGTACATTGGATTAGTAGAGTTTGGAGTTGGACTTATTCCTGGTGGTGGTGGTTCTAAAGAAATGACTGTAAGAGCAGCTGATCTTTACCGTAAAAACGACGTGGAATTAAATACGCTTCAAGAGCATTTCTTGACTATTGGAATGGCTAAAGTAGCTACTTCTGCACAAGAGGCCTTCGATTTGAATATCTTACAAAGAGGAAAAGATATTGTTGTAGTAAATAAAGATTTACAATTAGCTCAAGCTAAACGCGAAGCTTTAGTTATGGCGGAAGCTGGTTATACTCAACCAGTAAAACGCAAAGATATTAAGGTTCTTGGTCGTCAAGCATTGGGTATGTTCTTAGTAGGAACGGATAGTATGATGGCAGGTAAGTATATCTCAGAACACGATCGTAAGATTGCTAATAAGTTGGCTTATGTTATGGCTGGTGGTGATTTATCTGAAGCTACATTGGTAACAGAACAATATTTACTTGATCTTGAGAGAGAGGCTTTCTTGTCTCTTTGTGGTGAACGTAAAACATTGGAAAGAATCCAATTTATGTTGAAAAATGGGAAACCATTAAGAAACTAATCTTTAAACTAATTTAAACTACTGAGAAAATGAAAACTGCATATATAGTACAAGGATATAGAACGGCTGTAGGTAAAGCACCAAGAGGTGTGTTCAGATTTAAAAGACCTGATGAGCTTGCGGCTGAAACAATTGAGCACTTAATGAAATCATTACCAGAATTTGACAAGAGTCGTATTGATGATGTTATGGTTGGTAATGCTATGCCTGAGGCTGAACAAGGGTTAAACATTGCTCGTTTGATCTCTTTGATGGGATTGAAAGTTGAGGATGTTCCTGGGGTAACTGTAAACCGTTATTGTGCTTCTGGTATTGAAACAATAAGTATGGCTGTAGCTAAAATACAAGCTGGAATGGCAGATTGTATTATTGCTGGTGGTGCTGAAAGTATGAGTTACATCCCTATGGGTGGATATAAAGCTACGCCTGATTATGGATTAGCTAAAGAAGGTCATGAAGATTATTATTGGGGAATGGGACTTACTGCTGAGGCAGTAGCGAAGCAATTCAATATTTCTCGTGCTGACCAAGATGAGTTTGCTTTTAACTCTCACATGAAAGCGTTGAAAGCGCAAGCTGAGGGTAAATTCGACAATCAAATTGTTCCAATTACTGTGAACGAAGTTTTCGTTAACGAAAAGGGAAAACGTGATTCTAAATCATATATAGTAGCTAAAGATGAAGGTCCAAGAGCTGGTACTTCTATTGAAGCATTGGCTAAATTACGACCTGTATTTGCTGCTGATGGTTCTGTAACAGCTGGAAACTCTTCTCAAACAAGTGATGGTGCTGCTTTCGTTATGATTATGTCAGAAGAAATGGTTAAGGAATTGAATATTGAACCTATCGCAAGAATGGTGAATTATGCAGCTGCTGGTGTTGAACCTCGTATTATGGGAATGGGACCTGTAAAGGCTATTCCTAAGGTTCTAAAACAAGCAGGTTTGCAGGTTAAGGATATAGATCTATTTGAATTGAATGAGGCTTTTGCTTCTCAATCATTAGCAGTTATTCGCGAATTAGATTTAAACCCTGAAATTATTAATGTAAATGGAGGTGCTATTGCACTTGGACACCCTCTTGGATGTACTGGAGCAAAACTTTCTGTTCAACTATTTGATGAGATGAAACGTCGCGGGTCTAAGTATGGTATGGTAACTATGTGTGTAGGAACTGGACAAGGGGCTGCTGGAATCTATGAATTATTATAAGACTATTAACCAAAACGAAATAAAACTATGAGTACAGATATCACAAGAGGAGGTCAATTCCTTGTAAAAGAAACAAAGAGCGAGAATGTATTTACTCCTGAAGATTTTTCAGAAGAGCAAATCATGATGCGTGAATCAGTTAAAGAATTTATTGATAAAGAAATATGGCCTAATAAAGACCGCTTTGAGAAAAAGGATTACGCTTTTACTGAAGAAACTATGCGTAAAGCTGGAGAACTTGGACTTTTAGGAGTTGCTGTTCCTGAAGCTTATGGTGGTTTAGGCATGGGATTTATTTCTACAATGTTAGTTTGTGATTATATTTCAGGAGCTACAGGATCTTTCTCTACTGCTTTTGGTGCACATACAGGTATTGGGACAATGCCAATTACATTATACGGAAATGAAGAGCAAAAAAATAAATATGTTCCTAAGTTAGCTTCAGGAGAATGGTTTGGGGCGTACTGTTTAACAGAGCCAGATGCAGGATCTGATGCAAACTCAGGAAAAACTAAAGCTGTTTTGTCTGAGGATGGTAAATACTACTCTATTACTGGACAAAAAATGTGGATTTCTAACGCTGGATTCTGTAATTTATTTATTGTTTTTGCTCGTATCGAAGATGATAAAAACATTACTGGTTTCATTGTTGAAAATGACCCAAGTAACGGAATTACATTAGGTGAAGAAGAACATAAATTAGGTATTAGAGCTTCTTCTACTCGTCAGGTATTCTTCAGTGAAACAAAAGTTCCTGTAGAAAATATGTTGTCTGAAAGAGGAAATGGCTTTAAAATTGCTATGAATGCATTGAACGTTGGTCGTATTAAACTTGCTGCTGCTTGTTTAGATTCACAACGTCGTTTGATTACACAATCAGTGCAGTATGCTAATGAGCGTATTCAGTTTAAAACACCTATTTCTTCTTTTGGTGCTATTCGTACTAAATTAGCAGAGATGGCTACTAATGCTTATGTGGGTGAAGCTGCTTCTTACAGAGCTGCAGCAAGTATTGAAGCACGTATTAACCAACGTGTAGCAGAAGGAAATACTCATCAAGATGCAGAGCTTAAAGGTGTAGAGGAATTCGCTATTGAGTGTTCTATTCTTAAAGTAGCAGTTTCAGAAGACTTACAGTCTTGTGCTGACGAAGGTATCCAAATCTTTGGAGGTATGGGATTCTCAGAAGATACTCCTATGGAAAGCGCTTGGAGAGATGCGCGTATTGCACGTATTTACGAAGGAACAAACGAGATTAACCGTATGTTGGCTGTAGGTATGTTGATTAAGAAAGCAATGAAAGGACATGTTGATTTATTGGGACCTGCGATGCAAGTTGCTGATGAATTAATGAGTATCCCGAGCTTTGATACACCTGATTATTCTGAATTATTTGCAGAGGAGAAAGAAATCGTTGAGAAATTGAAAAAGGCTTTCTTAATGGTAGCTGGTAGTGCTGTCCAAAAATATGGACCAGATTTAGATAAACACCAAGCTTTATTGATGGCTGCATCTGATATGATGATTGAAATCTATATGGCTGAAAGTGTAATCTTGAGAACTGAGAAGTTAGCAAAAGTAAAAGGTCAAGAAAATATTAAAGAGGAAATTGCAATGGCTCAACTATATCTATACCACGCTGTTGATATTGTTGCTGAAAAAGGAAAAGAAGGTATTGCTTCTTTTGCTGAAGGTGATGAACAACGTGTTATGTTGATGGGACTACGCAGATTTACAAAATATGTGAATTTACCAAACGTAAATGCATTGAGAGAAACAATTGCAAGTAAATTGGTAGATGCAAACGAATACATTTTCTAATTAATTAAATTAGAAAATAGACGATTTGGTTTAGTTTGTTTGAAAAAAGCCGCTTCTTTTCTTCGGAAAAGGGCGGTTTTTTATTGGAATATACTCTTAAATCTGATAAACACTATCTAAATAAGCTGAAATAAGAAATGTAAAACTCACTAAATCAATGATTTGTTGTTTTTTAGTTAAAATAAATCACGTTTTGTTTTCTTATAATAAGTGAAAAAGATTATTTTTGTGCTATAATTTTTTATACTTAAAAGATATTTACTGTGGAAAACGCAAATGCTTTAAAATTGATTAAAAAGATCCAATCGGATTTAATTGCTGATGGTCTAGTTGTAGAAAATATTGTTCCGGAATTACAAAAACTAAGAGAGTTTGCTCTATTAGAAGAAAAACCGGTTCTAGTAAAATCTATTCGTTTAACTTACGAGCATATTCAAAACAACAATGCTTTTTTGATTGCTATTCCATCAGATGAGGCTATAGAGGAAACTGAAGGAGTTGAGGCTGAAGTAGCACCTGCTAAAAATGATTTAGAAAGTCTACAATACCTTTTATCTCTATATAAAGATATTAACAACAAGCATAACATCGAAGACTTAAGAGACTACAATACAAGATTGCAAGCTTTCTAGTTTAAAATGTTAATCATAACAAAAAAAGCCTATTAGTTTAACTGATAGGCTTTTTTTGTTATGATATAAAATCTATATTAGCAATCTTAAAACTCTTAAATTTAAAAAAATGCTTAAATCATTTAAAATTATTGCTCTTCTTGAAGGAATTTCTCTTTTAGTCTTATTGTTTATTGCAATGCCTTTAAAATATTTTATGGATATGCCTGCAATGGTAAGTAAAGTAGGAATGGCTCATGGAGTATTATTTATATTATACATAGTTATGGCTACTGTATTAAAAAGCGATGAGAAATGGAGCTGGAAGAAATATGGTCTTATTTGTATCGCTTCTGTTATTCCTTTCGGAACTTTTATAATGGAAAATAAACTACTTAATAGTAAAGCATAAAAAAAATAAGCCTATTCAGGCTTATTTTTTTTTCTAATTTCTATTGCATCAGCAATTATTTGCTTGTGATCAAACGCTAAATCAGGTAAATCTTTAATATTAAACCACTTTAATTCTTTAGCATCATCTGCCGCCTTTCCCTCTACTCTTTCTTCTACTTCTCCATAAAAAGCAACACTCACTGTATGTGATCTTGGGTCTCTAAATGGCTTCCCATAGGCTTTTGTTTGAGTTAAATTTGAGTTTTTAATAGATGTTTCTTCAAGTAATTCTCTACTTGCAGCATCGCTTAAGTCCTCATTTTCATCAACAAAGCCACCTGGTAAAGCCCAAAAATCTCTAAATGGCTCATTTTTACGCTTTATTAATAAGATATTTAAATCCTTTAGGATTTCTTTAAATAATATTACATCAACTGTGACAAATATTTTAGAAATATATTTCATTTTGAGTGTTTTTTTTAAGTATTACAGTTACTAATTAGCCCTTTTGGGAAATAAAAGTAGGAATTTTTCTGATATTTAAAAAGTTTGCATTATATTTGCTCCTTAAGCGATTAGTAAAAACTTGATTGTTTTGATCAAGTTTAGTGGAAATTAAAAATACAACTATGAAAAAATTAACATTACCGTTATTGGCTTCTGTATTAGCTTTTGGTGTAGCTAATGCTCAAGACAAACCTTACAACAAATGGTCTATTGACTTAAATGGTGGTTTTGCTAAACCTGCAAGAACTTTAACTTCAGGATATAC
>JASLGC010000022.1 GCA_030150335.1 Flavobacterium sp. | reverse complement strand
TAGGTAATTAAGTACAAGGTTATTATCTGTACTTCAAAAGGCCTTTTATACTATTCAATACTTTTATTAATGAACGTTCATTCTTTTACAAGGGTAAAAAAACGCTATAATCTAATAGCGTCCCAAGCAGTTTGAAAACTTTCCTTGCGCAAATCGTCACTCAGTTGAAACTGTTTACTCTCTTGTGTATAAAGTAGAAACGACAACGGATAGATAGTATATGCGTATAGAATGTAGTTCGACAAAGGCTTGATAATACCTTCTTTCTTACCACGTTCCCACAAGTCAAGTAACGGTTGTAGATGTTTCAACCCTTCTTCTCTGATGTTTTCATCTATGATTGGTGAATTGTCACATTGCGATAAAAAACTCGCTTCATTGATTTGATTTAACTTGTAATCAGCAACATTATACCAAATGATTTCAAAGCCTTTCTTAACAGGTAAGTCGTCTTGATATCCTTCAAAGGCTGCCTTGCTAAATGATGCTTTAACTTCCAGATATAGTGAGTTTATTAAATCTTGCTTGTTTTCAAAATACAAATAGATAGTCGCTGGAGCCACTCCCGCTGCTTTTGCTATTTTAGACATTGGTGTATCGTGAAACCCTCTATCATTAACCAAATTCAATGTTGATTTTAATAGAGCACTCTTTTTATCTATTATTTTTTCCTTCATAATCACCTTAAAATATGTAACTTATTGTTTAGAGATGTATTTGTACACTCCCCAAGCCCATGCTGTAAATACAACTTGTACTGCTAAACGAATCCATGCTGCTACTGTACTTCCTATCGCTGGAGTGTCTGAAAAAACATCCCAAATATGTATAGGAAAGAATACTAACATCAATATAAAAATACCTAAAGCACCAAATTTACCGTATTTTTTATTCAATAATAACATAGCTCCTAAAACTATTTCTACTACTCCGGAGATATAAATTACCATTAATACAAGAGGGAGGAACGTTGGCACACAGGCCATATAGAAATCTGGTTTGACAAAATGCTGTATTCCTGCATATATCATGAATATTGCCAAGATTATTCTGGCTGCTTTCCAAAGGTATTGTTTCATATTCTAAAATGATTAGAGTACAAAGGTAAATACAAAAAATGAATGAACGTTCATTTTTTGTATAGAACGAGTTGTAAAGTTTTCTTAAATAACGTAGTAAATCATAATACAAAAATCTTAAACACTGTTAATCAATACAATATGGTTTTGAATAAATAACATATGTAAATATAAATACACTACAAGAAAAGATATAAAAAACAAATCCGTTGTTCAAAAAGGCTTCTACTCTTGAACAAACGGACTATTATGTATATTGGCATTAATTATAAATTGTTAATCCTTTACGCATCTCTTCTGCAATATACTTACGCAAACTTGCCGGCTCTAAGACCTCAACATGAGAGCCATAAGCTAATATGGTACGTTTTAACTCATTATTCAACTTTACTTTTAACGAGAGAACTAAGCTGTTCTCATCTTGTGTTTCTACTTTTTGTGACTGGTGTAATGGCGTAATCAAAACGTAATTCATCAGTTCTTGGTCAAACTTTAATCGTACTTCTGCTACTTCATCACGTAAATCAACACCTATAGCATCGTCGAACAAATTGAAATTAATTGGTTGTTCCAGTTCATACGTTTCATTTAATACTTTTAATTCTAAGATACGGTCCAACCCAAACGTAGTGTACTTCCTACCTTTTATGGGTTCCACCACCATATACCATTTATTCTGATACTCTTTGATAAAATGAGGTTTCAATTTCTCGTGTTTACTAATCTCTTCCTTTTCAAATCGCTTATGCGTAAGGTTGATATATCGCTTAGACATAATAGCTTCTAAAATAGTATCAATCCATTGTAAACCTTTGCTGTTCTCGGTAAAATCGGTTTGCATATACTTTGGCATCGACGAGAACTTCTTTAGATTCTCGCTAAATAGCTCTATTCCTAACATTCCTTTTAATCGATAAATGTTATTCATTACCTCAAGCTGATCTTCATCTATAATACGCAACTGATTATATGGACCGTCTTTAAACTCTAACGCGACTCCATAATCATTAGTCAACTTAGATAGTATCTTGGTAATAAACGGATCACTACATGCAATATCTCTCTGTGCTAATGCATCTTTAAAACTTGCTCGTGTATATATAATCGTGCGATTTGGATCTGTAATATTATCTAATAATAGCATTACTGCTTTCAGCATATCAGTACTCATAGTCAAATTTTGGAATATCAATTTTTAAAATACTTCGCCAACATTACGTGGTTATGTGTTAAAGTTACCATTTTCTTGTAATATTAATTCAAACTTGAAGCAACTATTAAATTTGTTTTCAATTTCTTTAATTCTCTTTGGTAAGTCTTCCTATTTTAAACTATCTGCAACTATCATATTTTCCTGCATACTCTTATAATCAGATTCCTACTTTTTCATACGACCAACAAAGGAAGAATACTCAACTTTCCTTTTACATGACTCTTATAGTCTATATCTCTTAATGGAGTAACTAATTTTCTATAATTGACAATGTTTATAAATAACTCTGTATGTAGTAACAATACCTTTTCTATAAATGTCCTTGTCGGTACAACAACTTGAACTTCAAATGCAGGCTTTGAAAAAGCTAATACTGAATACTGGTGATCTACAAAAGAAATAATTGACTTATTTTAAAATGATTATCTCACTGGGCTCACATCCATTTTTAATAACACAACTTATTGCTAATAAACATCTAATACATTGCTGTCATTTATGTAATCTACCTGATGATTAAATCGTATTCCAGATAAGCTTCTATTAATCTTCAAACTATCTAATTGTACAATTAATTCTTCTCGAAACTCATTTATTATACCCCCTAAACATTCCTTTATTTGTTTCTGAATTCTTACTGGTGCATACTGCAATTGAGTTGCTAATACCCGTTTATCTACTTTTTGAATAGTTGGCTTTATCTATTCTATAAACTTATTGGTCAAAATCGATAAAAACACATCCCTTCATCCCGCTAATTACTTTATTTCAAAAAGTAGCAACGCCTATCTTTCTCCTCTTATTATTAACCAATTCTGAAACGATTAGACATAAAAAAAGCACCGCTAATTGCAGTGCTTCCTCATATTTTAAAAACTAAAAAACTATTCCATCTCAAAATCTGTTGGCAAAATACCATAGTC
>JASLGC010000132.1 GCA_030150335.1 Flavobacterium sp. | reverse complement strand
CTTGTAATCAAAAAAACCTTCTTGATTCTTGGTATAGCCTCCCTCATCAATCTTACGAATAAATCTATGTGGAATGACACTATTTTTCTCAAAATAGCTTTGATAATCATCGTAAACTTTAAAAAACAATTTAGGAACGCCAGTAGTATAACCTATACCTTTTGCATGATAAACCGGAATACCGTTTTCTATAGTATCAGATAATTCAAGAGTAGCAATACCTGCATTTAATACTCCGTAAGTAATACGAAACTTAAGGTATTCTCCTGATTTAAAAGCCTTTGTAGAAGTCTGAGCGTACAATGTACCGCTAAGACAAAGACCTATTAGTAGAAATAGTGTTATAATTCTTTTCATAAAGTTGTTTTTTTATATCAAAAATAGTAAACAAAAAAACCCAGCCAAACAAATGACTGAGTTTTTATGCTATTAACCAACCAAAAAACTATAAATTATGAAAAATTTATTACACTCAAATAAAGCTTATGACGACCTTATTTTTGCGAGTGCAAATGTATAGCTTTTTTTCAATTAAAACCACATACATTTCGTTTTAACTTATCATTAACTCTACAGTCCTTCAGAACGGCTATTTTAATATTTAATTAACTGAATTCTAAAGCGTTCCTCGCTTTTCTTGCTCACGCTCTATAGACTCAAACAAGGCTTTGAAGTTCCCCGCACCAAATCCTCTTGCTCCCATTCTTTGAATAATTTCAAAAAATAACGTTGGTCTATCTTCTACAGGCTTCGTAAAAATCTGTAATAAATACCCTTCTTCATCAGCGTCAATCATAATACCCAACTTCTGAAGTTCTTTAATATCTTCTTTCATCATATCCATATGAGAACCTAATCTTCTTGGAATATCATCATAATAAGCTTGAGGAGGGGCAGATAAAAACTCTACACCTCTACTTTTCATTGCTCCTACAGTAGTCAAAATATCATCTGTTGCAACAGCAATATGCTGAACACCTGGACCATTGTAAAAATCTAAATATTCCTCTACTTGAGATTTTTTCTTCCCTTCAGCAGGCTCGTTTATTGGAAACTTAATACGTCCATTACCATTTGACATAACCTTACTCATTAAAGCAGAATACTCTGTATTAATCTGTTTGTCATCAAAAGATAAAAAGTTTACAAATCCCATTACATTTTCATACCAGCTAACCCAAGTATTCATTTCATTCCATCCAACATTCCCTACCATGTGATCAACATATTTCAACCCAACCGAAGTTGGATTATAATCGCTTTCCCACTTCACAAATCCCGGTAAAAATACACCTTTATAATTCTTTCTCTCTACAAACATGTGAACCGTTTCCCCATAAGTATAGATTCCTGCGCGTACAGTTTCTCCAAACTCATCTTTTTCTACAATAGGTTCCATATATGATTTAGCTCCTCTACTTGTAGTTTCTTCGTATGCCTTACGAGCATCTTCTACCCATAAAGCAACTACTTTAACACCATCTCCATGCTTTACAATATGATCGTTTAATTTAGACTCCGCAGTCAATGGTGTAGTCAAAACAATTCTAATTTTATCTTGTACTAACACATACGATGCGCGATCCTTTAACCCTGTTTCCAACCCGGCATAAGCTAATGATTGAAACCCAAAAGCTGTTTTATAAAAATGGGCAGCTTGTTTAGCATTCCCTACAATAAATTCAACGTAATCTGTTCCTAAAAGAGGTAAAAAATCTTGCGCACCTTCAAATATCTTTTCTAAGCCAAACTCTACTGATTTAACTTCTTTACTCATAATTTATAGTTTTATAGTTGTTGTGGTTTTAATTTTCTGGATCTAACCAAGATTGATAGTACTGCTCATCAGCAATTTCCATTGCCTCTTCTGTTAGCATCAATGGTTTAAACGTATCAACCATTACAGCTAACTCTTCAGTACTTGTCTTTCCAATAGATCTTTCTGCAGCTCCTGGATGTGGACCATGCGGAATTCCAGCAGGATGCAAAGAGATATGCCCTGCTTCAATATCATTTCTACTCATAAAATCTCCATCTACATAGTACAACACCTCATCACTATCAATATTACTGTGATTATAAGGCGCTGGTATTGCATCAGGATGATAATCATATAAACGTGGAACAAAAGAACAGATAACAAAAGCATCTGTCTCAAATGTTTGATGAACAGGAGGTGGTTGGTGAATTCTACCTGTTATCGGTTCAAAATCGTGTATAGAAAATGCATAAGGATAATTATATCCATCATAGCCAACGACATCAAAAGGATGTGTAGCATAAATCATGTCGAATATTTCGTCCTGCTTTCTTACTTTGATTAAAAAGTCACCTTTCTCATCATAAGTTTCTAAATGACTTGGCCTACGAATATCACGCTCACAAAAAGGAGAATGCTCTAAAAGCTGACCAAACCAGTTTCTATAACGTTTGGGAGTATAAATTGGTCGTCTCGACTCTACAATAAACAATCTATTATCTTCGGTATCAAAATCAATTTTATAAATAATACCACGAGGAATTAAAAGATAATCCCCATACTTAAAAGTCAAATTTCCCAATATCGTACGCAACGTTCCCGTTCCACGATGTACAAAAATTAACTCGTCAGCATCTGTATTTTTATAGAAATAATCTTCCGTAGATTTTAAAGGTGCTGCTAATACAATAGTACAATCACTATTAGTTAAAACAGCCTTTCTACTCTTCAAAAAATCTTCCTCAGGCTTTACTTGAAACCCTCGTAATCGATAAGATTGAATATTATTAGTTTTCGCTATTTTAGGCGCAACGCTATATTGCCCTAAAATCTTTTTAACCTGAGTTGGTCTGTGCTCATGATACATATTAGTTGACATTCCGTCAAATCCAATAGTTCCGAACAACTGTTCATAATACAACTCACCATTTGGTTTTCTAAAAATAGTATGACGTTTGGGAGGAATTACTCCCAACTGATGATATAGTGGCATAATTACTTAATATTTATGGTTGGTAAATAAAATATAGTAAGTATGCTACCTCATTCTGGATTTCTCTTAATAAAGTACTTTAATAAATCCAATAAGCCTTGCCATTGTGTTTTCATAATAACACAAATATCGACATTAAAATGAATTATGCAATTTTTAATCCAAATTTATTTCACATATCAACAACAATAAGCTCCTTATAAAAACATATTCTTAAAACCAGAATCCAACTGAAAACACAGAATAAGTCTTTCCTGTATCTGGAGAGTAAGTAAACTTCGCTTCTATTGGCCCAATTATAGTTTGCATTCCGTATCCCACAGCATATCCCGTATACTTTGTTCTTGTAAACCAATCTCCATTCTCAAAAATACCATCTCCTGCATTTGCATAATTAGCAGCAATATTAATATGGTGTTTCTTGAAAATTTCATAATCTAATTGAACCGTTCCCATAATGTAAGAATCCCCTCCAATACCCAATAAATCATATCCGAAAAATGGCACAACATTATCCCTGTCTGCAAACCCATATCCTCCCAAGAAATAACCAAAACCTATTGTTGGTAATGTGCCTATTACAGCTCCCAATCTCGATTTAATATCAAAAGAAAGCTTACTCGTAATTCTATTAGCATATCCTATCTGCCCAGTTATTGAAGAAAAGTTTTCAAAATTCCCTAAATAATCACTTGAGTAAAAATAGTTTTTGTACTCTCCTTTAAATAAAAATCCTTTACGCGGAAAATATTTATTATCATAAGTATCCACAACAACATTAGCAAACCCACCCAAATAGTGACTTCTGTCAAATCGAGAATCATTTGTGTTTAATGTCTTACTTCTAATATCAAAAAAATGGTGTTCAACACCTATGCTCAACAAATATTTTTGCTGATAAAAAGTCTGAAAATAAAATCTATTTTCTAAATCCGCATAATTAATTCCAAACATTGCTGGAGGGTCTTCCATTTCAACAATACCTCCCGCTTCTAACAACATATTATAAGGTAAATCACGCTTAAACTGATTATATTTTGAATTAAACCCTACACTCCAATAAAAACCATTATCTACGAAATAATTGAAGTTATAACGCATATTATCTCCTAAACCAACATCTAAAGAAGCAACATCACTCTTCATAAACAAGTGTTTTTGCGTTACATTCACTAAAGCTGCTGATTTATATAACCCATCATAATGAATTCCAAGTTTTAGAAAACGCTGTACAGGGTTTTCCACCAATTCCATATCAAGCGAATCATCATCTCCATCTTTATTAAAAACGTATGATATACTGCTAAAGTTTTCAGTTCCATTTAACTGCGTAATTCCTTTACTTAACTGATTAAAACTAATTTTTTCATGAGGCTTAAATCCTAACTTACCATATACATAACGTCTTGTATAACGTTCAAGCCCAGTAATATTGATATCTGTCAATTGAATTGAATCCTTATTTTTAGGCACATATTGTTCTTCTAATACATTAGGATTCCCCCCTACTGTTTTCAGCTCTTCAAGTACTTTATTAGCAGCTTCTACTCCCTTGTCAATAATCGCACGCCCTTCGCCAAATGATACAACCGTATAACCTACAATATCTGGTTTAATATAAATATCAGTATAAGGCTTTTTATCCTTCATTTGATTAATAGTAGAGTAATTCGAAATTTGCAATAACAAATCAGGAGCTCCCTCAATTTCGTCCATGCTCTTTAATCCATCTTGTACATCAACACCTATAATGATATCAGCCCCCATTTTACGCAATTCCTCTAAAGGATAGTTATTCACTACCCCTCCATCAATCAAATTATGACCATCAATCTCTACAGGAGCAAACAACGAAGGAAATGCTCCACTCGCAAGTATCGCTTGAGGCAAATATCCCTTATCTAAAACAACGGATTCACCTGTTTCTAAATCGGTAGCAATACATAAAAATGGTGTATTTAAATCTTTAAAATCTCGAACGTATCTAACGTGAGCCAAAAGCTCATTCATCAAGTTATAGTTATACATCCCTCTTGACAAAGCCTTTGGAAATCCAATTTTAAACTTGTCAAAAGGCAAAGACAACGCATAAATCTCATCGTTTTTCTTTTCATAAAACGACTTAGATAAACGCGGGATATAATCGCGAATTAGCGCCGATACATCAATACTGTTAAAAATAGAATCTAACTCTGTTGCAGTATAACCAGCAGCATAAAGCCCTCCGACTATAGCTCCCATACTTGTTCCAGCGATGTAATCAACCTTAACTCCTTGCTCTTCCAAAACTTTCAACACACCAATATGTGCTAATCCCTTCGCTCCACCACCGCTCATCACTAAACCTACCTTAGGTCTCTTTTCATCTTTAGACTGACCATAGGTTACAGAATTTGCAACGATACTGACTAATAGTAAAAGTATTAATTTACGCATAATTCTATTTGTTTAAATATCCCCTAATTTAACTTAAAAAACTCAAACACAATCTTCCCCTTAGACTTTCCTATAACTTTTTCTAAATCCTCTAAGCTCGCTTCCTTAATTCGCTTCACTGATTTGAAGTGATTAAACAAGCTTGTTTTTGTTTTTTCTCCTACTCCTTTAATATTGTCCAATTCACTCGTAATCGCATTTTTACTACGCTGATTCCTATGAAATGTCAATCCAAATCTATGTGCTTCATCTCTCAAATGGATGATTACCTTCATTGTTTCCGAGCGCTTATCCAAGTACAAAGGAAAACTATCTCCAGGATAGAATATTTCCTCTAAACGCTCTGCCAAACTTATAATTGGTATCTTACCTCTTAGACCTAAACTTTCTAAACTTTTTAAAGCTACTCCCAATTGCCCTTTTCCACCATCGATTACGATTAAATCAGGTAAAGGCTGTTTCTCATCAAGTACCCTCTTATATCTTCTATAAACAATTTCCTCCATAGAATCATAATCATTCGGTCCTTCAACTGTTTTTACATTAAAATGGCGATAATCCTTCTTACTTGGTTTTCCATCTTTAAACACTACACAAGCAGCTACAGGGTTTGTTCCTTGAATATTAGAGTTATCAAAACACTCTATATGTCGCGGTTCATTGTGCAATCGCAAATCTTTCTTCATCTGCTGCATTATACGATTCACATGTCGTTCAGGGTCCACAATCTTAATCTGTTTCATCAAATCCATACGATAAAACTTAGCATTACGCTCAGATAAATCTAAAATGCGTTTTTTATCTCCTAATTTTGGAACCGTAACATGTACACCCTCAGCTACCTCAACATCAAAAGGAACAACTATCTCCTTTGAAGTTAAATGAAATCGCTCACGCAATTCTGTAATTGCTAATTCTAACAACTCCACATCTGTCTCATCTAACTTCTTTTTCACCTCCATCGTATGAGACCTAATAATTGCACCATAAGATACTTGCAAAAAGTTGATATACGCTGCCGATTCATCTGAAATAATCGAGAACACATCAATATTGCTAATCTTTGGATTAATAATAGTAGATTTCGCTTGATAGTTTTCAAGCAAATCAACCTTTTCCTTTACCTTCTGAGCTTCTTCAAATTTCATTTCAGAAGCTAACTCCAGCATATATTCTTTGAAGCCTCTTAAACTCTCTTTAAAATTCCCTTTTAAAATATCTCGAATATCTTTGACTTTCTTGTCATATTGAACATCACTTTCATGTTCTTGACAAGGCCCTGCACAATTTCCGATATGATATTCTAAGCATACTTTAAACTTCCCAGCGCGAACATTACTCGTTGACAAATCATAATTACATGTACGCAAAGGATACAGCTCCTTAATTAACTCTAAAAGAGTATGTACTGTTTTAATATTGGTATAAGGACCAAAGTATTCCGAACCATCTTTTACCATCCTACGTGTCATAAAAACACGTGGAAATGGTTCTCTCTTAATGCAAATCCAAGGATAAGATTTATCATCTTTTAGAAGTACGTTATACCTCGGTTGCAAGCGTTTAATCAAATTATTTTCTAACAATAATGCATCCGTTTCTGTAGGAACTACAATATGCTTTATTGTTTCTATCTTCTTGACTAATACATTAGTCTTTGCATTATCGTGTATTTTATTAAAATAAGAACTAACTCTTTTTTTCAAATTCTTTGCTTTCCCTACATACAAAATCTTATCCTCCTTATCGTAGTATTGATAAACACCCGGTTGGTCTGGCAAGGTTTGTATTTGAAGTGCTAAAGACGATTTAATTTGCATTGAAAATGTGTTTTAATTTGAAAACAAAAATAAGACTATTTTGCTACCATTCTATTCATTACTGATTTGATATACCTCACAATTAGTTTACCACTAATTATAACACTATAAATATATCTTTTAAGAAAATGTACTTTTTCCTATCTTCACACTTCAAAAAAGATAAGCTATGACTATACTTGAAGAAACTATATTACCTGGCGAAACTAAAACGCTAAATTTAGAAATAGCAAGACTACACACAGCCACTAAACTAAAAATCCCTGTAATCGTTTCAAGAGCAAAAGAAGATGGACCTACTGTTTTATTATCGGCAGGACTACACGGAGATGAAATTAACGGGGTTGATATTGTAAGACAGATTGTTCATTCTAAAATTAACATCCCTAAAAAAGGAACTATTATCTGTATTCCAGTAATCAACATATTCGGTTTTATCAACAAATCAAGAGAATTCCCAGATGGTAGAGATATGAATAGAGTATTCCCTGGGAGTAAAAACGGTTCTCTGGCAGGACGTTTTGCTTACCACTTGATTCACCACGTATTACCACATGTTGATTATGTGATTGACTTTCATGCAGGTGGACAAAGCCGATTTAATGCTCCTCAATTGCGTATATCTCCAGACAATAATGAATTACAAGAATTAGCAACAATCTTCCATCCTCCATTCCTTCTATATTCTAACCAAATAGCAGGGTCATTCAGAAATGCATGTGCTAAAAGAGGTATCAAAATTCTATTATTTGAAGGAGGAAAATCAATGGATATCAACAATGAAGTTTCTAAAATGGGAGTTGAAGGAACTAAGCGTTTTTTAAAAGCCTTTGATATGCTTCGCGACAATTTCACACCTGAAGAACCTCAAGATAAAATGACTATTATTACCTCTTCTTCATGGATTAGAGCTAAGAAATCAGGTCTTCTACACGACCAAGTTAAAATTGGAAGCTACGTAGAAAAAGGTGATATCTTAGCAGAAATATCTGACCCTTACGGGAATGAAAACACATTAATAAAAGCTCCAAATCAAGGATATGTAATTAATGTCAATGATGCTCCTATTGTTTATCAAGGAGATGCTGTATTTCACATCTCTAAAAAATTAAAGTAATGACCAAAGAAGAACTAAGAATAAAATATAAATCTCTTCGCGACAACTTCACAACAGACAATATCGAAGATTTGAGTTTAGATATTGCTAATCAGGCTTTACAATTGCCTATTTGGAACAAAAGTAATTACCATCTCTTCTTGAGCATTGTTGCCAAAAAGGAAATAAACACAGAATACCTACTTCAAATATTAGCTGGTAAAGACAAGAATGTAATTTTATCTAAATCAGATTTCAAAGAAGGTACCCTGACGCACTTCCTATTGACAGATAATACAACGATTAAAGCTAATTCGTATGGAATACCTGAACCAATAGACGGGATTCAAGTTCCTGAACAACAAATAGACGTCGTGTTCATCCCACTATTAGCATTTGATACTCAAGGAAATCGCATTGGTTATGGCAAAGGATTCTATGACCGTTTCTTAGAAAAATGCAAACCTGATGTTATCAAAATTGGACTAAGCTTCTTTGAACCCGAAGCGCATATAGAGGATATTCAACAAAACGACATACCTTTAGACTACTGTATTACACCAAACAAAACATATACTTTTTAAATATTCAAAAAGGAGAACTAACCAACTGATTAGTTCTCCTTTTTTATTGATTATAAATCTTAAAGTTACTCCCAGGTTGGTGATTCACTAAAAATATATTTAAGTTTATAAAAATTTAACCAATGATAAAACGCTCTCTAACCTTATTTGCCCTATCAGTTGTAATGACTTCTTGGGCGCAACAAGCACCCAAATTCTTATCTACGCCCTCATTAAGTCCCAATGGGGAAACAGCTTATTTCAGTTATGACGGAGATATATGGCAAGCTCCTACCTCAGGAGGAGAAGCATTAAGAATTACTGCTCTTGAAGGAAATGAATCTAATCCAAGAATTTCCCCTAATGGTAAATGGTTGGCATTTACGTCTGACCAATATGGAAATAAAGATGTCTTTGTTACTCCATTAACGGGTGGAGAAATACGCCAATTAACCTATCATCAAGCTTCCGAAGATGTTGAAAGCTGGGGATGGGATAACGAAACTATATACTTCACTTCTAATGCGACAAATAACTATGGCTCTTATAAAGTAAATGTCAATGGAGGTACGCCTGTTCCCCTATTTACAAACTACTTTAATAATACAAACGGTTTAGTGGAAACCCCTCAAGGAGAATATCTTTTCACTAACTCTACAGAAAGTGCTAACCAAGTAAACAGAAAGAGATACAAAGGTGAAAACAACCCAGATATCTTAGGATACAACCCAAATACAAAAGCATTCAAATCTTACACCGATTACATAGGTAAAGACTTCAATCCAACCGTAGATAAAAATGGAAACATCTACTTTATATCGGATGAGAATACAGGTCATTACAACCTATATACTTTTGAAAATGGAAAAAAAGTAGCCATCACTAATTACGAAACATCTATCCGAAAACCTTATGTTTCGGCAGATGGTAATAAAGTAATCTTTGAAAAAGATTATCAGTTATTCATTTACGATACTAAAACCAAGAGTATTTCTCCACTTTCTATTACTGTCAATACAAACAAGGCAATAGAAAAAGAACAGTCTTATGCTGTTCAAGACGAAATTTCAACCTTTGACATTTCTCCTGACAATAAAAAGATAGCATTTGTTAGTAGAGGAGTCCTTTTTGTTTCTGATATAGAAGGAAAGTTTATCCAAAAAATTACAGATGCTAAAGAACGAGTAATGGAAACTAAGTGGCTTAATGACAATAAAACTCTTGTCTTTAGCCAAACTTACAATGGCTATCAAAACTGGTTTAAAATTAATGCTAATGGCAAAGGAGAGGTTGTACAGCTAACTTCTGACAATAGAAACAACAGAGATATAGCAATTAACAAGGATTATACACAAGCTGTCTATCTTAGTGGTCGTGATGAAGTAAGACTATTGGACTTAAAGACCTTCCATTCTAAAACAATTGTAACAGATGAAATATGGGCTTTCCAAAACTCTACTCCTTCTTTCTCTCCTAATGGTGAGTATGTTTTATTTACCGCAAAAAGAAACTTTGAAGAAGATATATTCATTCACAATATCAAGGAAAATAAAACTATTAACTTAACGAATACTGGTGTTTCAGAATCTAACCCTGTTTGGTCACCAAACGGCAAGTATATCTATTTCACAAGTGATAGAGTTAACCCTTCTTATCCTTTAGGAATGCAACATCCAAATATCTATCGCTTTTCTTTAGATTGGTTTACCGAAGCTTTCAAATCTGACCAATTTGACAAATTATTTGTTGAAAAGAAAACAGAGGAAGTTACTAAAAAGGACAAGAAAGAAAGCAAAGTAACTCCAAAAGAGAAAGTAAAAACTATCAAAGTTAATACAGACGGTATTCTTGAACGCATCGAATTAGTGAGTGACCGCTTTGGCAATCAATACTCACCAGTTGTCTTTGAAGAAGATAAAAAAGAAATTATCTATTACACCTCTAATCAAGAAAACGGTAAAAACACTTTATATCGCAAGATATATGAGGAATTCAATGCTCCAAAAACAGAGAAAGTATTTGATAAAAGCAGTAGCGAAATACAATTAAGAGATAAAACATTATATGCATTAATTGACAACAATATCTATAAGTTTGCCCTAAGCAAAGGCACTCCTGAAAAAATAGATATTAAACATACTTTCACTAAAAATTTATCTGACGAATTTACTCAGATGTATTATGAAACATGGGCTGGAGTAGAAGAAAACTTCTATGATGAAACCTTCCATGGTATTGATTGGAAACAAATGAAAGAGCAGTTTGCTCAATACCTCCCATACATCAATAATAGAGCTGATTTAAGAGCACTTCTAAACGATATGCTTGGAGAGTTAGGTGCATCACATTTAGGCTTTAGTTCAACTGGAAAAGAGGAAAAAACAAAGTTGAACTATCGCACGTATGAAACAGGTATCCTTTTCAATGCTAACAATCCATACCAAGTAGAGCGCATTTTACGAAAATCTCCTGCTTTTGCAACGGACATAGATATCAAACCAAATGACATATTAACTAAAGTAAACAATCAACTTATCGACAAAAAAGTTAATAGAGACACTTATTTCACTTTTGCTAATGCACAAGAGGAAATCAAATTGACATTTGACAGAAATGGCAAAGAAATAAACGTCAAACTTCACCCTATTACAACAACAAAGTTCAAAGACTTACTTTATGATGAATGGATTTCAAACAATAAAGAAAAAGTAAACCAATTAAGTAACAATCGAATTGCATATACATACATGAAAAACATGTCTTCAGCACAACTTGATTCGTTCTTATTAGACATGGTGGAACAAGAACACAGAAAAGAAGGTGTTATCCTTGATTTGAGATTCAACACGGGTGGTAATGTTCACGACAAAGTATTAAACTTTTTAGCACAGCGTCCTTACTTACAATGGAAATATAGAGAAGGCAAAATGACTATTCAAAGTAATTTTACACCAAGTGGAAAACCAATTGTCTTGCTGATAAATGAATTTTCTTTAAGTGATGCAGAAATGACAGCTGCAGGTTTTAAAGCTTTGAAATTAGGTAAAGTAATCGGACAAGAAACTTATCGTTGGATTATCTTTACTTCTGGCAAAGGTTTGGTTGATGGTTCTTTCTATCGACTACCTTCGTGGGGTACATATACTCTTGACGGACAAAACTTAGAAAAAACAGGAGTTGCTCCTGATATTTATATCAAGAACACTTTCATGGACCGTTTAAACAATAATGACCCACAAATTGAAAGAGCAGTACAAGAAATATTAAAAGATTTAAACAAGTAATAATGAAAGAAGGCTTCCAAATGGAAGCCTTCTTTTATACAATATTTTTTCTCTTATTTTTTAAATACCTTCTTGTTGAAAACAATTAGAATACCAACCCCCACTGAAATAGCAACATCTGCTAAGTTGAAGATTGCATTAAAGAAAGTAAAATCTTTTCCTCCTACAATTGGCAACCAACTTGGAAGATAACCTCTCCAGATTGGAAAGTAGAACATATCTACTACTTTACCATGAAACCAAGTTCCGTAAGGTTCATCTGCAAATAATGTAGCCAACTGATAAGTACTATCATCAAATATAACCCCGTAAAAAACAGAATCTATAATGTTACCAACAGCTCCTGCTAAAATTAAGGCAATTGCAACAATTAGGTAATTAGACGCTTTCTTCTGAATCGAATCATTCAACCACCAGCCTATACCACCTACAGCAACAATTCGGAAAACAGTCAGAGCTAACTTACCATACATTCCAGGCAATTCAACTCCCCAAGCCATTCCTTCATTTTCTATAAAGTGAATTCTAAACCAATTAAAAACGACATATTCATCATTTAATACAAAAGTAGTTTTGATATATATTTTCAATACTTGGTCTAAAAGTAACACTATTAGAACAAGTAAGTAAGCTCTCTTTAATGACATTTTTTATTTTTTACACAAGGAACAAATGTAGATTATTTTATCAGATAAAAAAAGCGCTCAATTAAGAGCGCTTTTATTTTTATTAAAGATTAACGTTGCATATTCTTTGCTTCAATACTCATTGTAGCATGAGGCACCAATTTCAATCTCTCCTTGTCAATCAATTTCCCAGTAACTTTACAGATACCATACGTTTTGTTTTCGATACGAACTAAAGCATTTCTTAAGTCACGAATAAACTTCTCTTGGCGAATTGCCAATTGAGAGTTCGCTTCTTTAGACATTGTCTCACTTCCTTCTTCGAATGCCTTGAATGTTGGAGAGGTATCGTCTGTACCATTATTCAAATCATTCATATAGGCGCTTTTGATCAATTCTAAATCCGCTTGAGCTTTATCAATCTTAGCTGTAATCAACATTTTAAATTCC
>JASLGC010000315.1 GCA_030150335.1 Flavobacterium sp. | reverse complement strand
TTAGCTGTATTTCTCATAACCTGTTAATTTTAAGTTCTTGTTGAAATACCCTTTGAAATCCTTTCTTGAAATGATATACTTTGGAAAGTATTTTCTTGCTTGAAGTTTCATAAGACCATACTGACCGTATTTCTTATTTAGTGAAAACACTTTATAAACAAGATAGCCTGATGTACTAAGGCCAAGGCCTAAACAAATAAGATTGTTTACCCCTGCCATATACAAAACCATAACAAGAATTAGATTCCCTAATAGTCCTCCTGCAAAGTAAAACAGGTACTGCGCTTTGAGTCCTTTAAATTCTACACTTGCTCCAATGCCTTTATTGATACTATACTTTTTCATAAGCGTATCTTTTAAAGAAAAAATGATCTTAGAATGGTAGCTGCTACAATTAAGAAGATACAAGCTCCAAACCAGCTTGCAGCTGTCTTACTTGTATCTGGATCACCACTTGAGAATTTGTTATACACCTTCACGCCTCCAACAAGACCTACGACTGCTCCAATAGCATAAATAAGTTTAGTAGCTGGTTCAAAATAGGAAGTGACCATTTGGGTAGCTTCTGTGATTCCTGCAGCTCCGTTTCCTTGAGCCAATAATGGTAAACTGCTTAATACGATAAGTAGTAAAAAAAGCCTTTGTTTGATTGTTTTTGTTTTCATAAGAATAACATTTATTTCGTTATCATCATACCCTTTGCATGATACTTTGGTAAATGTCTTTGGAAAACTTTTTGAAGGATTGATTGTGGAAGTTAGTGGATGCACATGGCAATAAGGTGTAATAAAAAAGGCGTTAAGTATACTTTACAATAACGCCTTTACAATTTGTCTTTACACAAAATCATTAATATTAAAATCTTCGCTATCTATTACTTCTTTTTCCTTTTTTGATAATTTTTCGTTTAATGATTGATCTAATAACTTTGCTATTGTCTTAGCTGAATCAGGCATCGCCTGTTGCAGTAATTCAAGTAGATCAGATCCGTCAATTTTTTTAACTGTCTTTACTGTAGTCTCATTGATTAACTCTTGTTCAATAGACCTAACAAATCCATTAAGTTCTTCCAAACTGACTCGTTCAGTAAACTCATGATCTACAAGTTGTAAACTCTCACTTAGTTCTTTTTCTTCCTCTTCTAAATCAATATCATCTTCTATTTGACTCATTAGTGATTGCTTTAGTATGACTGGTTTACTTTCTCCTATGATACTTATAGGAACATCTTGTTTAAAGGGGCGCTCTTCTGTTTTAGATTGGTTCTCTTGTTTACTAGTTTTATTTTTATCTAATAACAAAAGAGTAATTACAATAACAAGACTGATTATGATAACTATTTCCATGGATTAGAAAATTGGTTTATACTTTTCATTATAACTCTTAGTAATCTGCTGAGCAAACTCATCAAAGTGATTGTCTAACAAATTATCTAAATAAGCATAAATCGTTATTTTATCTTCACCTATTACTTGAATGATGCGAGTTAGTTTCTCATGAAATTCAGGTCTTATATACACTGCCTTGCCATCTCTGGCATTGGTATCTGATTTTTTGAAAAAGATACTCTCGTAATCTGATTCAACAGATTGCTTTGTTTGCTTCTTTTGTTTTGAAATAAGGTTCTTCTTTAAGGGAGTATCTTCTGTCTTTCTCTCTTCTTCTACTTTTTCAATATCCTGAGATGGTTCTTTGATTCCTTCTTTTCTAACTCCATCCACCATTAGACTCATCATTAATTCTTCATCTATATGCGGTTGTTTTTTGTTTTCTTTTTCCATGGTATTATAATTGAATGATTGTTAAAAATTCTTCTATAAAAAGGTCTAAGCCACTGGCTTTACTTAAACGTTTATCTGGAGGTAGCAAGGTGGAGCGGAAAACAAGCTTACTTGTTGCTTCACTCTCCTTACGAAATCTCGTACTACTTTTAATCTGACTTTGCATCAAACTAAAATCCAGTTCCTTAATAGCTTGGTTATAGATATTGTACAAAGGATTACTTTCCCTCCCATCGACTTGGTTCCAAAATAGATTAATACTTTGTATTGCTGTCTGTGATTTTTTCATCACAACATCTCGCAAAAGTTGTGTAAAAACAAGCGTGCTTTCCATCACTACTCTATCTGCTGTGATAGGCGTAAAAATATAATGCATGCCCGACAATGCGTTTAGGATTCCAGCGGTATTAACCGTACCTGGCAAATCAAAGAAAACAACATCAACTGGTATAGTTGATTCACTTATGAACTGTTTGGCTGCATTTAATACATTATCCGCTTTTTCTTGTAAAATAGGATAAGCTTTTTTATTAATCGTTGTAAACTGCTTATAGGCTAGTTTCTTGAGCATTTCGTTTTCCATAACGATAGATAAATCTCGTTCTTTCATTTTTACCAGACTGTGTTGTGGGAAATCCGCATCAAAAACAACAACATTGTAATTCATTTGATAATGTAAAACACTTGCCACTAAAGTGGTAAATGTGCTTTTACCTACTCCTCCCTTTTGAGAGGAGAATGCCACAAAAATGGGGTTCTTCTTTGTTTTCATAATTGTATGTATTTAGCTATCTGCATAAGTAAATAGATACTTTGGTCTATCAGTAAGTTTCTGGTCATCTACATTAGTAATTCTTTACCTAGCTAAGTAGTGAACTATATGCGTAATTAAATACTTAACTAAGTGTTTAATTACCTGCTTAGCTATATACTTTTCTATGTAATGTTTTACATAGATAACTAAACAGTTACACTTGTACTTAGCATAATAGATACTTAAAGAACTACTTGTTGCTCTAATTATATACTAATGCGCGTAATAACCTCATTACTTACTTTTTTAGATACATCAGTACAAAGCGACTGATCTATCTACCTATGCAAATATGATTATACAAACAAAGAAACTTCATAAACCACCTAAATCTGATTTATGGCATTTTAGGGTAACACTTGGCACTTTATTATCAAATAGAGAGTGATTTTGTATTATGAAATCACTATAGATTTCACTTTGTAAAATTGATTGATTTACTAATCGAAAGATTACAGCAAGTTATGTTTTGAGGCACTCGAAATTGAGATTCGAGCTTTCAAAACGACTTGCTCTTGCAGAGGGCTAGAAAACTACTCCAAAGTCGTTAGTTTTTTATTGAAATACAGCCTTAACTCAAAATATTGAGTAGTTTACGGATTTCCGTAATCTTGAGAGATTTTATTTGGTTATATTTGTTAAATTTAGCATACTCGTTAACAAACCTTAACCTATTATGAAAATAAAGTTTTTACAGGCTTTTAATGGAGATTCCATATGGATTTCTTTTACGGAGAATCGAATTTATAAAAATATTTTGATTGATGGGGGGACTTCAACTACATATACCTTTAAAGACAAAAAAGATGGAAAAATAAAATCAGGTGATTTAAAAATTCTTATAGAATTGCTTAAATTAAAAAATGAAAAATTGGATTTAGTAATTCTAACTCATATAGATGATGATCATGTAGATGGATTTCTAAAATGGTTTAGCAAAGATAAAACAGCATTTCATAATATAAAAGAAATCTGGTTTAATTCTGGAAGAATCATCAAAAATTTTTTAAACGATACAGAATCAGAAATTGAGACTCTAAAATTTAAAGAAGAAACTACTTTAACAAGTGTAAGACAAGGA
>JASLGC010000300.1 GCA_030150335.1 Flavobacterium sp. | reverse complement strand
TGAACACGCACAAAAAGATATTATTAAACTATTTCTCGCGACACGCGAAGAAATGGAAAATAAAAGAATAAACGAAGTAATGTCTGTAAATGGTACAGGACACAATGAGTTTTTCCGCATTGACAACTTACACAAATATCCAGATAACCGTGTAGAAATATATAACCGTTGGGGAGTTAAAGTTTACGAAACAACGAATTATAACAGTAATGGAAATGTCTTTAAAGGATATTCTGAGGGTAGGGTGACCATAGGTAAGAACGAAAAGTTGCCTTCGGGAACTTATTACTATGTGTTATTGTATGATTATCCAGGGAAAGCGGCAGGCTCTTCTCGAACAATTAAAAAAGCAGGATATCTACACTTAGAATCTAATTAATGAAAAGACAGATGAATTACAATTCAATTATAAAAAAAGTGGGTTTGTGCATGTTATGTTTTGCTACAGCCCAACAGACTTTTGGACAACAAGATCCGCAATATACTCAGTATATGTACAATCCCTCTAATGTGAACCCGGCTTATGCTGGTTCAAGAGGGGCGCTTTCTCTTTTTGGACATTATCGTGCGCAGTGGATAGGATTGGATGGTGCTCCTAAAACAGCACATTTATCTGCTCATAGTCCGATAGGTGATTCTAAATTGGGTATTGGTGGTACGTTTACCAATGATAAATTAGGGGTAATGACAGAGAACAATATTTCGTTGGATGTGTCATACGCTATTGACGTGAACCACAATTTTAAATTGGCGTTTGGATTGAAAGCTACAGCTAATTTGTTAGATGTAGAATATGATAAACTACATGCTTTTGATCCTTCGGCTGCCGAGTTAGCAAATAACATCAAGAATAAGTTTAATCCCAATGTAGGGGCTGGTTTGTACTTGTATTCTGATAAAGCTTATGTGGGATTATCTGTACCTAATTTCTTGACAACGGATCGTTATGATGATAATGAGGTTACGACAATGCGTCAAAATGCACACTTCTATTTAATGGGGGGCTATGTATTTGAGATAAACCCAAGCTTAAAGTTTAAGCCTGCTTTTTTAGCAAAGGCAGTATCGGGGGCTCCATTACAAGTGGATTTAACAGCTAATTTCTTGTTTATCGACAAGTTTACGGTAGGTGCTGCTTATCGTTGGGATGCATCATTCAGTGGATTGGTAGGATTCCAAGTTAATCCAAACTTAATGATTGGTTATTCTTATGATGCTGAGACTACAAAATTGGCAAACTATAATTCTGGTTCACACGAGTTTTTCTTGAAGTTTGATATTTTTAGTCATAAGACCAAAATGAATACTCCGAGATTCTTCTAACAAAAAACGATGTGATATGAAAAAGAATATTTGTGCGTTTTTTTCAATTGCTTCTGTTGTATTTGTAACCATGAGTGGTATTGCTCAGAATACAAAAGAGAAAAAAGCAGATAAGAGTTTTGACCACTATGAATATGTCAATGCAATTGAAATCTACGAGAAAATTGTTGATAAGGGGTATAAGAATATTAACACCTTGTCTAAGTTAGCAGAGGCTTATTACTTTAAAGGCGATTTAAAGACGGCACATAAATGGTATGAAGAGTTGTTTAATTTGGCCAAGCAAAAAGATACTAAGCTGCCTTCTGAATCGTATTATCGATATGCTCAATCACTGAGAGGGGTAGAGAATTACGAGAAAGCAGATGAGTATTTAAGCTTGTTTGCTAAACTTGAAAAAAACGATAGTAGAGCTATTTTGTTTGAGGAAAAGAAGGATACTTACTTAGATGAAATCAATGCGATGATTCAGCGTTATGACTTGGAGTCTTTGCCTATAAATAGTGTGTACTCAGATTATGGTTCTGCTTTTTTAGGCGACAAGTTAGTATTTACATCTGCTCGTGAAACTGAATATGGAGGAAAGATTCACAAGTGGACAAACGAGGCGGTAACGAGTTTATATATGTCAACCATTGCTAAAGATGGAAGTTTTAGTGAGCCGGAGTTGTTTGATAAATCAACTAAAACAAAGGTTAATGAAGCTTCTGCTATTTTTACAAAAGATGGTAAAACGATGTATTTTACGCGTAATAATTTTAAAAAGAATAGAAAGGTTCACAATGGTGAGTATGCTATTTTATTGAAGTTGTATAAGGCTACTTTAAACGAAGATGGACATTGGAATGAGGCGGTTGAATTGCCTTTTAATTCTGATGACTTTAATACAGCGCATCCTGCATTATCTCCTGATGAGAAGTGGTTATACTTTGCATCTGATAGAACAGGAACAATTGGAGGATCTGATATTTTTAGAGTGGCTTTGTATGAAGATGGCTCTTTTGGAATTCCTGATAATATTGGTAGTCGCATTAATACAGAGGGTAGAGAAACATTCCCTTTTATTTCAAAAGACAATTATTTGTATTTTTCTTCTGATGGACGTCCAGGTTTAGGAGGTTTAGATGTTTATATGTCAAAAATTAATGTGGATGGAACGTTTGGAAAAGTAGTGAGTGTAGGTGCGCCTATCAATAGTCCTGCTGATGATTTTGCTTTTTTTATCAATGATAAGAATCGAAAAGGATTTGTTAGTTCTAATCGTGAAGGAGGAGTTGGAAATGATGATATCTATTTTTTTCAAGTAGTAGATTGTATGCAAAAGATAGAAGGTGTTGTATTTGATAACAGTACAAAATTGCTAATTGCTAATGCTACGATTGTTTTATATGATGGAAATTACAAAGAATTAGGTACTATTTCTACAGATGAAGTAGGGCGTTTTGCGACAGGTGCTTTAGATTGTAATCACAAATTTAGATTAAAAGCAAGTGCAGATAACTTTCATACGGCAGAGGTATCTACTGTGTTAGGTAGAGAATTTAATATCTCGAAAGAGATAAACATAGGTTTAGATCCTGTAGAAGAAAAAATAGGTATGGACGATGATTTGTTTGCTAAGTTAAATTTAGAGACAATTTATTTTGATTTTGATAAGCATGCCATCAGAGCAGATGCTGCAGTTGAATTAGCAAAAGTGGTTGAGGTACTAAAGTTATATCCGCAAATAAATATAGACGTTAAAGCTCATACTGATAGTAGAGGGAATGATGCTTACAATTTGAAGTTGTCTGAGCGTAGAGCCCAATCTACAAAGGCGTGGATGATAAACCAAGGTATTGAAAAAACAAGAATAACTGCAAAGGGATATGGTGAAACACAATTGATAAATAAATGTGCAAACACGGTTCCTTGTTCGCAAGAAGAACACCAAGCTAATAGGCGAAGTGAGTTTATTATAGTTAGGATGAATTAACATCTTTTTATAGCATTTTAAAAGTCGGTTTACATAATGTAGGCCGACTTTTTTTTGTGCTTAAAATGATAGGATAAGATAGTTTTAAAATTGCATTTTTATATAATGTTCAATATTAATGAAGAAAAACACCTTATTTTTTAAGAATAAAAATAAGCGTGTTATTTTATTGATTATCAGGTATTTGTGTTTGTTTTTTTGAAGTGTCCAAGGACATAATTTACAAAATTAGGGAATTTTAATGTTAAAAAATCAAGTTTTGTCACGGTTTTTGTAAAGTAGGATATAGAGTATGTTAAATGTTTGAAAAGTGTAATTCTTTGAAATCTATGAAACCAATTTTAAGCTATTGAAGTAGTATGTTTTATTGTGGGTTTTTAGAGTTTTTTAAAAGTAAAAGAAATACGTAAAAATGCAACTTGCTAGCAAAATAGAAGTTGTGGGTTTTCAGATTAAAAATAAAGATTATGAAAATAAGTAGAGTTTTTTTAGGGGTGTGTTTGACTTTGATGGCTGCTACCGGATATAGTCAAATAGGAATTAACAAGAGAGGCGTAAGTGCAAATGCAGCAGCTGAGGTTAATGTGACAGACAAAGGGGTATTACTACCCCGAGTTGAGATAGTTAATCAGCTTAAAAATACACCAATTGTTGGTACACAAGAGGATATGCCTGATGGACTTGTAGTAATTGATATAGCTGATAAAGAAGAGAGTGTATTGTCTTTTTGGAATAAGACATTAAATGATAGTAAAGGAGCTTGGGAGCGATTAGCAAACTTTGATAGACTGCCAAAGACAGCGATTATAGGGTTCGATGTGAAAGATGATTTGTTTCCTATAAATGTTTCTAAACCAGGAGATTATAAGTTCTTGGGAGGTGAAAATATAGATTATAAAATTTTAAATGATGGGCATTTGGCAAATTTACATGTTGTACCGAATGGCAGTGGAAGAATTAGATTAGGAATATCTTCTGGGGTGTATTTGGTAGAGTTTATAGCTGTCTTTAAAATATTAGAGGATGAAGGCCCAATTAAATATTTCAATATGGCATATTTCGTCAATTTTGAACAGTTTGTTTCCTTTAAATATGACGAGTGGAAGGCTCTAAGAGTAGAAAGATCTACTTTTTCTCCTTTAAATGAAGAGCATAGGGTTAATTTTTCAAATGTGTTTGATCTAACTTTAGATGAAGACAATAACGATAGGCTGCACTATCTTGACATTGGGATTGGACGGGCTGCTAACTCAGGTTATAAGGGAGTATTTAATCTTGTTGGGAGTAATTCATATATAAAAATAACCAAACTAAAATAAACCAAATGAAAGTAAGTATTGTAATATATCAAACTATAGTCATTTTGTTATTATTAGGAGTAAGCAAAATGTATTCACAAACAGCAACCAATAGCCATAGTGTATCTAAACCTTCTGTTGTTTTCGATTTATCTGAAATTGATAAGTCATTGTTTAAAGGAGAAGAAGCAAAGGGTTTTGTATTACCTGTTGTTGAGATAGATAATTTATTAGATATAGAAAAACCTATAAAAAATCCAGCAGAAGGATTATTGGCTTACAATAATAGTGAGAAAAAAATTAAAGGTGTCTATATGTTTAAAAATGGTATGTGGAGTGCTATTGTAAACAGAGGTAGTTCAATTGAGAATGCCGTTGCAAGGGTTAAAGATTCGGAATTAGAATTTAAAGAAGGAAATTTTCAAACATTAAGCTTTCCTGAAATTATATTTAATAATACGTATGGAGACGTAACTTCAAAGGATGGAAGTTTTCATTTGCTACCAGGAAACTATTTAATTACGTTGAATTTGGCTGGAGAATTAATAACAGAGGAAGCTGGAATTATTGGAGATACTAAACAAAAAGTGAGAGCGCATCTAATTAATTTCAGAAGTAAGTTGGAAGTCAGCGGTAAGAAAGATCTTAGTAATTCTTTTGCAGATGTTTTAATACCTATGACTGATATATCAGGACAGTCAGCAAGTAAAGCATTCTCTTCAGTATTCTATTATGCAATTGTTATGGAGAAAGAAGGAGATGTTAAAATATTATTAAGTACACAGATTGGTACAACTTATAAGGAAGGGAAAATAAGGATTGTAGATTCTTATGTAAACATTGAAAAATCGATACTATGATGAAAGATATATTTAAAATAGGAATCTTATTGAGTTGTTTTACAACCTGGAGTCAGGTTGGTATCGGTACTCATGATCCTCATCAATCTGCAGCATTGGAAATAAAATCAGATCACCAAGGAATGCTTTTACCAATACATAGTTTTGATGTATTTGATAGTGATGAATTTCCGATAATGAAACCTGCTGTTGGAACTTTGGTTTATAATAATGAAAGTGGAGAACACAGTGATAAAGTTGCTATGAAAGGCATTTATGTTTGGGATGGTAATCGATGGAATCAACTGTTGAATAGCGAAGGGGCAGACAAATTGTTAACTGTGAGAATGATGGGGGGAACTGTTGACAAGGAGCAAGAAGTTTTAATCAAAAATGAAGAAATAGGCGCAGTCAATTATATAAATTTTGTTAATGAAAAAACAGAAGTAACCTCTACATTTTCAGAAGGTATAAAAGTAGACAAGGAAGTTGTTACTATACCTAAAGGCTTTTATAGAGTAGAAGTGTCGATAGATGGATGGAATGATGGAGATGAAAATCAAAATAACCGATATTTTATTGAAGAACCAGGAGTGAAAGATGGAGGTTTAGGATTGTATGTTAAGGAATGTGTTTTAACTGATGATGGGGGAAAGGAACTCGTAGAACCTAAAATATTGACAGTTATTTCAAAAGACTTTAGAGGTTATAGTATCCAAGGTTACACGTTTACCTTTTTCTTGAAAGTAGATAAAGACAAACAAAAGGTGAAAATTAGATTTAATAATGCGCCTGGTACGTCACATATTAAAAAGTTTAGAGTAAACCAAAATGGTGTTTCAGTAAAATTTAGACGCTACTTTGATTAAAGATTTAAAAAAAAGAATAATAGTTAGAAAATAATCGTCATGAAAAAAAGATTAATATATATAGGTTTAGCATTCACATTAACGGTA
>JASLGC010000208.1 GCA_030150335.1 Flavobacterium sp. | reverse complement strand
AACTCCACCTTCAGCAATAGAGATAATGCCTTCATTAAGCAACACTTGTTCTTTCTTTGCCTTATCTACCTGTGCAACCACTGCACCTGGTGCAATCATTCCTACAAGAGTAAGAGATTTGAATATATTTTTTGACTTCATTACTATTTTATTTTTTGGTAAATATTAGGATTTGTAATCAACAGACTACGCCCTTTTAAAGGAACAAATGTATGATTAGGTCTGTCAGAATCCCAACCTAAATCTCCTTCTTTGTAAGGTGTAGGATCAATTGATAATTCCTCTATTTTTATCTGAGTTGTATTCAAAATTCCTACTCCATTTATAGTTGCTCTATTGTAAACTCCTTTGTTTGCAAAGATATCGTTTTTTGTTACTTTATAGTTAACTTTAAATGTCCAAACTTCATTTCTATTTAAAACTCCATCGTTATTTTTATCACCTTCTAAGGAAACAAAATTTGGTATTGGTTTTTTCGTTATCTCATCTAATACAATATCAAATCCAAACAATGGATCAATGATTACAACATCATGAATATCCATATCCCCAGCATTCTTCACTTTAAATGTATACGTGATAGTTTCGCCTATATTGGCATATTTATCTTTGTTATTATCATTAAAAATACCGTCTTTTTCTAACGTACAAGTTTCACAATCTTTTTGTTTTTGGCCATAACCAAAACCAATCATTTTAGTTGCTCCTACAACGAGTTGTGTAACATCTATTGTATTAGCTTCGTTTTTATTTTCATCAGAAAACCAGTGAATCTTTTCAAAAACTACAGCAGCATTAGTTTTAGTATTAAAAACTTCTAATTCTTCTAAAGGAGACTCAGTAGTTCTTTTTCCAAATAACTTAACATTCCCCCACTTATCTATAACAACACGTATCGCTGGTGTAGGATTGTTTAATCTGTCTTTAGTGTCAATTATTTTTCCTTCATTTATTTTCCAAATTTGAGAAACTCCCCTATCTCCCCATTTACTACCTTTTCCATCTTTAAAGCGTACATTTTGCACTAACTCTACTTTACTATTCGTTGGCTTACCTGACTGAAACTCCAATTCATCTTTATACAAAGGAACCCCATTAATAACCATATTAAAAGAGTTATCTAATTGATAAATATCCAATACAAATCCACCATTCGTACCTGGTTGAGTAAATTTTTCTTGTAAAGTTTTACCATTTTCACTATACTTTTCTTTATAATCCCATCCAAAACCTTTACCTACGATATCAGTATAACATAGGTCAGCACAAGTAATTGGCGTTGCCTTAATGGTACATCCTTCAGAACTTCTTCTTGTAAAAGCAATATTATCAAGAATCGTGTGTCCAAAACCTTTACCACTTAATAATGCACGGTCTTGACTACCACGTATTGCCACTTTTACATTTTTACCTTCAATATTACACGAAGTATCATCTACTCTAAAACTTGCCGTTAGAGGAATCCAACCTAAACTGAATCCTTTTTCTGCAGCACCTTCTGGCAATTCTGTACCAGCAAACTTAAGAGGAACTGTCGCTAAAATCTGTCCTCCCTCTGTATCAATCACGTCAATTAACATATAATCTTTATCATGATAAGTAACATAAGAATACAAATCTAACGTATAGGTTGTATTAGCTTTTAATGGTTCTTTCACGTGAAATTCATAAAAAGGCTTTATACTTTGCGTTGCACTGGCAGCCCCACGAATTAAGAAAGCTGCACCATTCACAGCACCAGACATATCTCTAACAGCACCTGGTTGATCCCAAGCGGGAGTCCAATCGTAAAAGTCTTCCGGATGATTAGGATACCAAGTTTGTGTTTTCCAAGGATCATTATCATCTAATCCCATTCTTACATATCCTGGAGGTAATACAGCATAGTGTCCATCAGGAATACGCGCTATATCATTCTGCTCTTTGTACCCAGGATATCTTTTATCATTAATACCTGGTGCAAAACTATAAGCACTTGTTGCTCCACCTTTCGCTCCCTCTCGTTTAGTATTTCCTTGTTTGTTCTTTTCAATACTTCCATCAGCATTTAAACTAATAGAAGCCCTTTCTGTCCAATCTGTTCTGCCCGAATTCACATTCCAATATCCTCTATCAAAATCTTCATAATACAATACCGCATCAACACAAGGTCCAAGCAACATAAATGAAGCCTCTGTAATATTATTACATCCAATTGATCCGCTGTTTGTACCTAAAGAACTTGTATCATTATTATAGCATTCAAAGTGTGGATTTGTCGGTGCCAATTTTGGATCTCCATTCGTAGCATCTGGATCAGTTACATCCGCAGGACGCATAATAGTTGCCTCCGCCACTTGATTCCCAATTCCACCTACTAATTTCCCTTCAAATCTATATGTAATTGTTCCTTTATCATACATACTCAATTCAGCGTGATACATTCTTGTTGCCTTATCATAAGTTAAAGGAACATTTTCTGTAACTTTAGTTGAAGAAAGAATTTTTGCACTTGTAATTTCAACACCACCTGGCACTTGAAATGTAAAAGGAGCACCTTTTATACCCTTCTTAGAATCAGCAATAACATCACTTGGACCGTAATTACCTGCAGTAACTGTATAAACTACTGAATCCCCTACAATTGGAAATTTTGGGGAT
>JASLGC010000100.1 GCA_030150335.1 Flavobacterium sp. | reverse complement strand
ATTGCTCAATCCTGTGAACTCAAATAAAGAAGCTAATCCTACAGCATAATTAAAATGTGCCTGCAATTTCATCAACTTTACTCCAGATAACTTCATCTCTGCATCTACAACATCCGTAGATGTAGCAAATCCTTCAGAGAACGCTTTATTTCTAACACGTAAAAACTCTGTTGCCAATGTCTCTTGCGTCTTCAAATTATCTATCTGTTCCTCTTGTTTTTGAATATCTTGATATAGTTTAGCAACTAACATTTTAATATCGCTCTTTGCTTTCACTTCATACAACTCAACACTTTCCTTAGTTGCTTGAGCTGCTCTAATTTCATTTTTATTTTTCAACCCTTCAAAAAGTGTGTAAGTTACCCCCACTCCAATTGTCCAAGGCTTATTGTCATTATATAAAATATCTAATCCACTCAATGGATTATTGTGTGCTAAGATAGTTTGCCCAAAAGCTAAAACAGTTGGGTAATTCGCAGACTTTTTAACTTTTATTCCTTGCTCTGCTAATTCTTTCTGTAGCGCTAACTTTTGTAATTCAGGATAATGCGCAACAGCCGATTCTTGATAGAACTCAACCCCTTCTAATTGAGGAACAACAAAAAAGTCACTATCTAAATTATCAGTTACACTATCTACTTCTAATGTATTTGCCAGAGCCACTCTCGCTAAACTCGCATCTTTCTTAGCAGCATCTAACTGTCTTTTAGCTTCAGAAACAGCAACATCAGCAGAAAGCTTTTCAACTGGTGCTATAATACCGTTTTCCTCCAATTTCGTAGCATCGTGTAAGTGGTCTTTCATTCCCTTCAATACTTCTTCACGCACTAAAAGAGCTTCTTCAGCTAACTTCACAGAGTAATACCTTTGTGCCAGCTCTGATATTAATTTATTCTTGGTATTATCTAATTCCTTTTCACCTATTTGCTTCTCAATCTCGCCAGCTTTTATTGCTGCGTTAATCTTACCACCAGCAAAAAGAGGCATTGTAGCCATTACTCCTCCCATGGCAATATCTCTTTTATTTAAAGAGATTTTCCAATCACCTAAAACATCCGGGTTAGGCAAGTGAATAAAATCACCCACTCCATTTTTAAAACCATTCAAGTCAACACCTAACGAACGGTCTTTATAAATACCTAAACCAAACGCTTTAATAGTTGGATAACGAAGCCCTTTCCTTGCTTTCCACTCAAAATTGTGAACCTCTTCTTTTTTCTCAATAGCTTTCAATAAGCTATTTTCCTTATTCATTATCTCATAAGCTTCCGTAAACGACATAGACTGCCCATAAGCAGTACTCGTACCCAATACACAAAGAAGAATCCCCCCTACTACAGAAAGACATTTATTCATATTCAATCTCTTCATTAACTTACATTGTTATTTTAAACATACACAAATATAAAGACTCAACTAACTTGACCTTAACTATTTTAAAAAATCTGTATAAAATTAAACTATTTTATGCAAAAGTAAAGTTATATTCCAAGCAAATAAAGGTAAGTACTATTGATTACTCAAATTATTTTAAGCTAAAACACCTCTTTTAACTTAATACCCTCCTATCTTTTTCAAACTTTAATATTCTCAATAGCCAACTAAACAAAATACATGCCATTTACATTTTCGATTTTATTCAAAAAAAAGAAAGCATACTTCACAAAATATGAAATATGCTTTCTTTTATGTTCAAGGCGCTATTTACCCTCAAAAATATAGTATCAAAATTTTAAATAAATATAGCAAAGCTACTTATTTTTCAATTTCACGTAAACTTTCCATTTTCTTCATTTCTAAGAAACCTTTAATATCTTCAAAATGCTCCATCACACGTTTATTTCCAAACTCAAATACCTTTTCAGCTAATCCGCTTAAGAAATCACGGTCGTGAGAAACCAAGATTACTGTTCCTTCAAAATCATTCAATGCATCCTTGATAATATCTTTTGTTTTCATATCAAGATGGTTAGTAGGCTCATCCAGAATCAACACATTATAAGGTTCTAATAACAACTTAACCATTGCTAAACGCGTTTTTTCTCCTCCTGACAATACCTTCACTTTTTTGTGAATGTCATCTCCAGAGAACATAAATGCCCCTAAAATATTCTTGATTTGCGTTCTGATATCTCCTTCTGCAATTCTATCTACTGTTTCAAAAATAGTTAAACTCTCATCTAACAATGACGCTTGATTTTGGGCAAAGTATCCAACCTGAACATTATGACCAAGTTCTAAACTACCTTCATAGTCTATCTCTCCCATAATTGCCTTAATCATTGTTGACTTACCTTCTCCATTCTTTCCAACAAAAGCAACCTTCTGTCCTCTTTCTACAACAATACTTGCATTTTTAAATACAACGTGGTCTCCGTAAGATTTGCAAAGTTCATTAACAACAACAGGATACTGTCCTGAACGAGCTGCAGGAGGGAATTTCAAACGCAAAGCTGAGTTATCAACTTCATCCACTTGAATAATCTCTAACTTCTCTAACATCTTCACACGTGATTGCACTTGCAAAGTCTTAGAATAAGTCCCTTTAAAACGCTCAATAAACTCCGTATTCTCAGCAATCATTTTTTGTTGCTCTTCATACGCTTTCAATTGATGCGCTCTACGGTCTTGACGCAATACCAAATAATCAGAATATTTCGCTTTATAATCGTAGATTTTACCCATTGTTACTTCAATCGTACGATTTGTAATATTGTCAACAAACGCACGGTCATGGGAAATAACCATAACAGCCTTTGCAGAATTGATTAAGAAAGACTCTAACCATTGAATACTCTCAATATCCATGTGGTTTGTAGGCTCATCCAATAAAATCAAATCTGGTTTCAACAACAAGATTTTAGCCAATTCAATACGCATTCTCCATCCACCACTAAACTCTGATGTTGGTCTTTCCATATCTTCACGAGAGAAACCTAATCCCTTTAGAATCTTTTCAATCTCTGCATCATAATTCACTTCCTCTACAGAATAGAACTTTTCACTTAATTCAGATACACGCTCAATTAACTTCATATAACTATCACTCTCATAGTCTGTACGAACAGTCAATTCTTCATTAAGCTTATCAATTTCAGCTTTCATTGAAAAAATCTCTGAAAAAGCCTTAGAAGTTTCTTCTCTTACGGTACAATCATCCTCTGTCAATAAGTGCTGAGGCAAGTAGGCAATAACAGCATCTTTTGGCGCTGAAATAGCTCCAGAAGAAGGTTTATTCTTTCCTGCAACTATTTTTAATAAAGTAGATTTACCTGCTCCATTTTTTCCCATAAGAGCAATCTTATCATTTTCATTGATAGAAAAGTTTACTCCACTAAATAAAGTAGTACCTCCAAACTGAACTGAAATATCATTAACTGTTATCATGTAATCTTGTGTATCTGATTTTTAATTAAGTTGCAAATATAGTATTTGTTAGATATCCTATACTACATTTACACCAATAAAAAATGCCCAGTAAACAACATCATTTACTGGGCATTCCTTTATATTGAAAAGTTTATTTTACTCTGTTTTTTTCTTTCCTAAGAAGTTTAAAAGTAAATATCCTATAATTCCTCCTAATCCAGAAGCAATCAAGATACCTAATTTAGCTTGGTCTGGAAAGTCAGGGTGTAAGTTAATATCAAACGCTAATTCAGTAACGAATAATGACATTGTAAACCCAATAGATGCTAAGAAACCAAGTCCTAATAAGTTACCATAAGTCATCCCTTTCGGCATAGCTACAACTTTCAGTTTGATTAATAAAGCTGTTAATCCAGCCACACCAACTACTTTTCCAACAAGTAAACCTAATGCTACCCCTAAGGTTACAGCACTTAATCCAGCTCCACCTCCTAAAGAGATTGGAATAGCAGCATTCGCTAATGCAAACACAGGCATTACAAAGAACCCTACGAAGTTGTGCATACTGTGCTCTAAGCGAATTGCAGGTGGCAATGCGTCAGTAGATAACTTTTGAATACGCTCCACACACTCCATTTGTTCCCCAGTTAAATTTGGAATTTTATCATCCGGGTCTATTTTACGGAAACGCTCGCGTAATTTATCTATTTTATTTACGAAGTAAGCTTCGTGTACTTTAGCAGTAGATGGAATTGCAAACGCAGCTAATACTGCAGCAATCGTAGCATGTACTCCTGATAGTAAGAAAGACAACCAAATACCTCCAATACCAATAATTGCATAGTAAACAGTATTTCTAACTCCTAAAAGGTTACTTATAATCAACAATCCAAAGAATCCGATACCTATTCCAAGGTTCATCAACGATAAATCATTTGTATAGAAAATAGCAATAACTAATACAGCACCTAAGTCATCCGCAATTGCTAAAGCTGTCAAAAACACTTTCAATGAAGTAGGCACTTTATCTCCTAATAAGAATAATACTCCTAAAGCAAACGCAATATCCGTTGCCATTGGAATTCCCCATCCGTGAGCAGCATCTGTTCCTCCGTTAAAAAACAAATAAACTAATGCCGGTACAGCCATCCCTCCAATTGCAGCAATAATTGGCAACATTGCTTTCTTTGGTGATGATAATTCTCCAGTAGTCAATTCTCTTTTTAATTCAAGACCTACTACGAAGAAAAATATTGACATTAAACCATCATTAACCCATTCTTTCAAAGAGTGATTCAACACACTATCATTAAAAGAGAAACCAATATGATTATTTTCCCAAAAATTTACATACTCTCCTGCCCAAGGTGAATTAGCCATAAATATGGCAATCAAAGCAGCTAAAAATAATACAACTCCTCCAGATGTAGATTTACTCATAAATCTGCTTACTGGATTGGTAATCCATTTGTCTGCAGGTGTTACTTTAATTTGATTCTCCATTTTTTTAAATATTTGTAAGCGAATATATGTTTTCTCTCGATTTTGCACAAATACAGCCTATGTTTTTTTACTATTTTTCAATTAAATATCCTTCAAAATCGCTCTAATATTTGAATATTTAAACTATCTCTTACAAATTTAGAGAGCTTTGATTTTTTTTACAAAGCTCTCTCTGTTAAATTTCAGAGATTTTAATTAATCATATTACATCAAAAAAACACCCGACCCTCAATTCACACTTTCCACATTCAGTTGACCAAAACACCTCAATAACTACAAAAGTTATTTTCTCAACTATCTAAATTCGTTTGTTCATCTTAGTCAAAGAATGACAATTTTTCTTACAAATTCATTCAAAACAAAAGTTGCAACTCATATACTACGCTAATTCACACTTAAAAATGCGCTTAAAAATATAAGTTTAAGTATATTTGTACTTTGATAAACTGAAAGTATGAATACAATTTTAGACTCAAATATAGAACCAAAGGCTAAACCGAAATGGTTACGCGTTAAACTTCCTACAGGAAAAAAATATACTGAATTAAGAGGATTAGTAGATAAATACAAGCTTAATACGATTTGTACATCTGGTAGTTGCCCTAATATGGGAGAATGTTGGGGAGAAGGTACTGCAACCTTTATGATTTTAGGTAATATCTGTACACGTTCTTGTGGATTCTGTGGTGTAAAAACCGGCCGTCCTGAGACAGTGGATTGGGATGAACCTGAAAAAGTAGCTCGTTCTATTAAATTAATGAAAATCAAACACGCTGTTATCACAAGTGTTGACCGTGATGATTTAAAAGATGGAGGGTCTATTATTTGGGCTGAAACAGTGCAAGCCATTAGACGTATTAGTCCTGAAACTACATTAGAAACATTAATTCCTGACTTCCAAGGAATGGAACGCAATATAGACCGTATCATTGAAGTAGCGCCTGAAATCGTATCTCACAATATGGAAACTGTACGCAGACTGACAAGAGAAGTGAGAATTCAAGCTAAATACGACCGTAGTTTAGAAGTATTGAAATACTTAAAAGACCAAGGTATCAATAGAACTAAATCAGGTATCATGTTAGGTTTAGGTGAAACTGAAGAAGAAGTAATCCAAACGATGCACGATTTAAGAGCTGTGAATTTAGATGTACTTACAATAGGTCAATATTTACAACCAAGTAAAAAACACCTTCCTGTAAAAGAATTTATCACACCTGAACAATTCGAAAAATACGAGAAAATAGGTTTGGAATTAGGTTTTAGACATGTTGAAAGTGGAGCATTAGTTCGTTCTTCTTACCGAGCACAAAAACATCTTTTATAACAAAATATAAGGTCGCTACTAAAGCGACCTTCTTGTTTTTACATTTATGAAAAAAACAAATATTGCAATCAATGGTTTTGGCCGTATCGGTCGCAACTTATTCAAACTTCTACTGGAAAACCCTACGATAGACGTTGTTGCCATAAATGACTTAGCTGACACTAAAACAATGGCACATCTGCTTAAATACGATAGTATTCACGGAATACTAAAGCACGATGTGAGCTATGATGAGCATCATATTATCATAGATAACAAGAAAATACCTTTCTTTAACGAAAAAGAAATCTCCGCATTAGACTGGAACGCTTTGAATGTGGACTATGTCGTTGAAGCTACTGGTAAACGCAAAACATACGAATTACTTAAACAACATATAGACCAAGGCGCTAAGAGAGTAATCCTTTCTGTTCCCCCTGAAGATAATATCATCAAGACTATCGTTTTAGG
>JASLGC010000149.1 GCA_030150335.1 Flavobacterium sp. | reverse complement strand
CAAATAAGAAACATTCGTTGTTCCAAAATTACTTCCTCCAGATTCAGCGGCATTGTAACCAACAGCAGATGGTCTTGACCAAAAGTATTTATCCTCTGTAAATTGTTGTCCTATGTTTTGATAATAATACTTTTCTCCTTGTTTTACAATAAAACCATTACCCTGATTCGGTGATAGTTGAGCAATACCCCATATAACCAAAGGATATACTATACATAAAACTAATAATAGCCCCAAAGACAATAAAAATGTTGGAATGATATTCGTTTTCATAATAATTTACATAAATAGTGAAACAAATAAATCAATGAGTTTAATCCCAATAAAGGGCACAATCACACCACCTAATCCATAGATTAGCAGATTACGACGCAATAATGCACTTGCTCCGATGGGTTTATACGGCACTCCTCTCAACGCTAAAGGAATTAAGAACGGAATTATTATTGCATTGAAAATCACAGCAGATAGAATAGCACTTTCTGGACTGTGGAGTTGCATCACGTTCATTCTCTTTAAGGAAGGAATAGCCATGATAAACAAGGCAGGAATAATCGCAAAGTATTTTGCAACGTCATTGGCTATGCTAAAAGTGGTTAGTGTTCCTCTTGTCATCAATAATTGCTTTCCTATCTCCACAACCTCTATCAATTTAGTAGGGTCATTATCAAGGTCCACCATATTACCAGCTTCCTTAGCTGCTTGTGTACCACTGTTCATTGCCACCCCAACATCTGCTTGTGCTAAAGCTGGAGCATCATTTGTTCCATCTCCCATCATTGCTACCAGTCGTCCTTCTGCTTGCTCTCGCTTTATATAATTCATCTTATCCTCTGGCTTTGCCTCAGCAATAAAATCATCAACGCCTGCTTTGTTAGCAATGTACTTAGCCGTCATAGGATTATCTCCTGTAACCATTACGGTCTTAATACCCATCTTACGCAAACGTGCAAAACGTTCTTGAATACCTGGTTTAATGACGTCTTGCAATTCTACTACTCCCAATACCTTCTCATTCTCAGAAACAACCAAGGGGGTGCCGCCATTCTCAGAAATATCCTTTACAACTGCAACAACCTCGTCCCCAAAGGTATTTCCAGCCTTTTCACATAATCGTTGAATAGCGTCAACAGCTCCCTTGCGAATACGGGTATCACCAAAGTCTATACCTGAGCTTCTTGTTTCAGCAGTGAAAGATATAAAACGTGGATTATTGACAACATAGTCAGACAAATCTACTTGTGCTAATTCAATGATTGACTTGCCTTCTGGAGTATCATCACTTAAAGAACTAAGCACAACTGCTTTTATCATTGTATTTTTATCTATGCCTTTAGCCGGATAAAACTGAGTCGCCTTTCTATTACCAATAGTTATCGTACCTGTTTTATCAAGAAGCAACACATCTATATCACCAGCTGTTTCTACCGCTTTACCACTTTTAGTAATCACATTAGCACGAAGTGCTCTATCCATGCCCGCAATACCTATTGCAGACAATAAGCCTCCTATCGTAGTTGGAATCAAACAGACGTATAAAGAAATAAGTGCTCCTACCGTTAGGCTAACCTTAGCAAAGTCAGCAAATGGTTTTAGAGTAATAATTACTATTGTGAATACCAACGTAAACCCTGCTAATAATATAGTTAATGCTATCTCATTAGGCGATTTCTGTCTATTAGCTCCTTCTACCAGCGTAATCATCTTATCCAAGAAACTCTCTCCTACTTGACTTGTTACTTTTACCTTGATATGGTCAGACAAAACCTTTGTACCCCCAGTAACGGAACTCTTATCTCCTCCTGCTTCTCGAATTACAGGAGCACTTTCACCAGTAATAGCACTTTCATCAATAGTCGCTAATCCTTCAATTATTTCACCATCTGCGGGAATAATCTCTCCTGCTTTACAAATAAAGATTGTGCCCTTTTTTAAATCAGAAGATGAAACACGTGTACCATCTTCTAAAATAGCAGGGGTATCTTCTCTCGTTTTCCGTAAGCTATCCGCTTGTGCTTTTCCCCTTGCCTCCGCAATTGCTTCAGCAAAATTGGCAAACAACAACGTAATGAATAGCAATAAAAAAATACAGAAGTTATATGTAAAACTCCCTTGGTTACGCTCGCCAAACATAATCCACAGACAAACGACAAACATTATGGCTGTACCTATCTCTACCACAAACATCACTGGGTTTCGAATTAAGGTTGCAGGATTTAATTTAACAAAGGCATCTTTTAATGCTTGTAACATGACTTCTTTTTGAAAAAGAGTATTTGCTTGTTGTTTTGCCATGACTTAGAATATTGGAGTCGTAAAATAATCAGCTATTGGCCCTAAAGTCAATACAGGAAAGAATGCTAATGCAGCTACAATGAGAATGACAGTCAGCACAATTGTTCCAAACGTCATCGTATCTGTTGCCAATGTACCTGTTCCTTCAGGGATATAGCGTTTTTCTGCTAATAATCCTGCTATGGCCACTGGTCCAATAATTGGCAAGAAACGCCCTATCAACAAGACTATTCCTGTTGAATAATTCCACCAAGGCGTATTATCTTTCAACCCCTCAAAGCCACTTCCGTTATTTGCGGAGGCTGAGGTGTATTCATACAATATTTCACTAAACCCATGAAATGAAGGGTTGCCTAATGTATCTTGAGTCAATTGAGGAAAGGCACTTGCTAATGCTGTACTTCCCAAAATAAGCAATGGGTGTATTAACGCAACAACCATCGCTATCTTCATTTCCCTCGCTTCTATCTTTTTGCCAAAGAGTTCAGGTGTACGCCCCACCATTAACCCACTAATGAATACAGCTAAAATCACAAATACAAAGAAGTTGAGTATCCCTACTCCTACACCACCATAGAAACTATTCACCATCATTGCGAGCAATTGATTCATTCCTGTTAAAGGCATTGTACTATCGTGCATTGAATTAACTGCTCCCGTAGAAATAGCTGTTGTAGCTATACTCCAAAAACCAGATGCCGCTGCTCCAATACGCATTTCCTTGCCCTCCATTGCCCCCTGACTACTTTCAATCCCAAGAGCTGCTATGTTGGGATTACCGTTTGATTCCATGATTACACTTGGAATAGCTAAACACAAAAAACCAAAGGTCATTACCCCAAATATCATCCAAGAGAATTTCTTGCGTTTTATATAATATCCAAAAGCAAATATCATCGCCAAAGGAATAACCAATTGCGATATCATTTCTACCATATTGGTTAAATAAGTAGGGTTTTCAAACGGATGTGCAGAGTTGGCTCCATAGAATCCCCCTCCGTTGGTTCCCAAATGCTTGATAGCAACAAACGCTGCTGCGGGACCTTTAGCCACAGTCATCGGTTTTCCTTCTACATTGGTAATTATATCGTTTTCTTTAAAACTCATTGGTGTTCCTTGAAACAACAGAACTACAGCTACCACAACGCTTAATGGCAATAAAATACGGGTTATTGACTTGACAAAAAACACGTAAAAATTACCTAACTGTGTTGCTGTCTTTTCTTTAAATGCTTCAAATATAACCACAGCCATTGCCATTCCACTTGCAGCACTTACAAATTGTAAAAACATCAAACCTATTTGGCTGAGGTAACTAACACCTGTTTCACCTGCATAATGTTGCAAATTACAATTAACTATAAACGAGATTGCTGTATTGAATGCGAGATCTACTCTCATATTGGAAATATGAGTAGGGTTAAGTGGTAACCATCCTTGTAGTATAAGCAACAGAAATATAAGTACAAACCACACTCCGTTGATAGTCAACAAAGCAGATAAATGTTGCTTCCAATTCATCGAAAACTCAGGGTTTATCTTGCTACAACTGTATAACCATTGCTCTACAGGGTTCATTATTTTATCCAATATTGTTTTTTGTCCACCATAAACATTTGCTATATATTTCCCTAAGGGTATTGCAATTAGTATAGCTACCAAAAACATTGCTATAACTCCAATTAGTTCTGTATCCATATTAACACATATATTAGTAAAACAACTACCTTGATGAGGTACAACGTTATGTAAATCACCTTTCGATTAGCTTAAAATTCCTCTGGTTTTAATAAGACATAACAGAGATATCCAAAAACAGCTAACGCAATTATAAATAGTACTACCATCGTTTCTTATTTTATAAATTACCTTAATTGAAGTGATTTAAAACATACCGATAAACCAGCCAATAGATACCGACTATCTATTGGCCATTGTTTAAAGGCATCTTTTCATCGTCATTATTTGTAATAAAAACTAAAGTATAAAACCGTATGAATTACGGTTATGACATCACTATTTTTAACGCATTTCTTTTGGTGTTTTTTATAGTAAAAATATATTAGTGTCAATAGTACAGCGTGATGAGGTTCTTTTATTGTATAAAGTAATAATGACTATAACGGATTTGACAACAACATAAAAAATCTAATCCTCCCTTAACTGATGTAGGGAATTATTATTTAAACTACGTAACGTAAATCACATCTTATATTTCCTTTCAAATAGTAACAACACCTGAAATTCCACACAATAAATCACGTATAACCCTTACACTCTTATGAGTAGTTATAATTTGCACCTCAGATTATATATCAATAAATAATCCCAACTATCACCCCATATTTTCTCAATAATTTTCTTACTTTCACATTTCAAACAATAATACAATTCAACATTTACAATGAAAAAACTATTTATATCGTCAATTCTATTGACAGCGGTCTTATCGCTTACAAGCTGTAAGAAGGAAGTAACTACTGAAAACACTGCTACTGAAACAACTATAGCAACAGATAGTACTGATGCTAAAAAACAAGTAGAAGAAGAAAAAGAACAACTTGCTAAACCTTATAACGAGGAGGAGGATGCTCAAGCAAAGCTTGACGAGTTAATCGCTAAGGCTAAAGCAGAGGGTAAAAACGTATTTGTACAAGCTGGTGGAAACTGGTGTATTTGGTGTTTGCGTTTTAACGACTACGTTCAAAAGAACGAGGAGCTAAAGTCTATCGTAGATGCGAACTACTTATACTACCACTTGAACTATTCTACTAAAAACAAAAACACAGCAGTATTTGACAAATACGCTCCTGAAGGAAAAAGCTTAGGCTACCCTTTCTTTTTCGTAATCAACGGAGAAGGTGAAGTAACTAAAATCATTGGTTCTGGGGAACTGGAAGCTGAGAAGAGTTACGACTTCCAAAAAGTAAAACAGATGTTTTTGGATAACATCGCTAAGAAATAACAAAAAAAGCCTATCGTAATGATAGGCTTTTTTGTGTTTATAATATTCTGACCATTGCTTATAAAAGTTTGTAAATTCATTGCGTAAACAGCAATCTAATATTTGGTAACGCACAAATTGTTTATATTTTTAGACAATGTACTAAACTCCATTTTATTTGGACAGTAATACTTTATCAATTAACTATTTTCTTTCTTTATTTTAGCTTTAGAATACTTCGAATAGTTATATGATTTAGTGTAATTATCTTGAATAGCCATCTAATACCCCCGTTACTCTTGAATTTTTTCCAAATAGCACGAACCTCACGATAACCAAAAAAATAGAACCTTTATCTATAACTTATCCTACTCTTAACTTCAAAACCTCTTTCCACATGTAATTAGGAATAGGCTCCTCTAATTTCCAAGTAATAGACATAGGTTTTGAACCATAGTAATCTTTGAAGTTTACAAGCCCTAAGAAAACATATCCTTGAGTATTTTTATACATATCATTCTTCGCCTCCCTTACAAACAAAGCAATTTTTTTCTCTTTTTGTTCTTGTGTAATGTATGAAATCCCCTTAGGAGATGTATCTGCTGTATTATTCTGAGATTGCCAATGAAATAAACTTTCATTTATAGCATAATCATCATACATCGTAGTTGGGGAAAAATCCTCTTCACTCTTTTGCAAATTTACAAATAGCAACTCTGTGTTTAATTCCTTATTCTCAGCTACACCTTCTCTACTTGAACTTTTTTTATCAATTGTACTCAATCTAAAAGCAGCCAATATCTGATCTCTTGTATAACGCGCGTGTATTCTCAATGGCAATTCATATAATAACCCTTCAACGGCTTTCTCTTCAAAACTAATATTAGACATTTTATACTCTAAATAAGAAGTCATTTCATCAACCATCACCCTATTCTGCCCTATTATATACATTGATTCTTCAATATTACAAGAAACTTTCATATCCTGCCAAAAATCATAATGAAGCATTAAAGCCATATAATAATTCTCCTCTGTTTGAGGTAAACTTGAATAAGTAAAGTCAGCTTTAATTAAATTTAAAATAAATGAAAAGTATGAAAAAGACTCTGTCACATTCCACTTATTTTTCAACATACTTCTATATCTATCTAAATTAAATTCTTCTATTTCTCCACCAAGAGCTTCTATTCTTAAAACAGAAAAAACATCTGTTTTATACAGCATCTTTAAATCTAAATTGTAAAATTCAAGAAAATTACCAAGTGTTAATGACTTCTCAGTATGTTGTCCAAACTGTTTAATCTTGTTTATCAGTTTTCTTCTATTCATATTGATTGCTTGACTAATATTATTTAAAATATAATCTTTAGCCTGCTTTTCCAATATAATTGAACAACCCAATGGCATATGAGGAAAATCTTGTTCAATTTCCTGTAATACAGTTGTATTTGTCTTTCCTATTAATGCTCTAAACTTATTCTCAAAATCATACTCAGATCGAGCATTTCCAACAAAATCAAGTACAGTTAATACGTCTTTAGCTTCACTCAACCTCAAGCCTCTTCCCAACTGTTGCAAGAAAATAGTTAAGCTTTCTGTTGGACGCAAAAAAAGAACTGTATCAATTTCAGGAACATCAATTCCTTCATTGAAAATATCTACAACAAATAAATAATTTATCTCTTTTCGTCTCAACTTACCAATTAACTCTTCTCTTTGCCCACTATTATCTGATGTCAAATAAGCAGATTTAATTCCTTTTGCATTAAATTTATTGTACATAAACTCTGCATGTGCTTTGCTCACACAAAAACCAAGAGCCGTCACATATTCTACGCCTTGAGTATATTTCTCTATATTAGATAAAATCTCACCTACACGAATATCATTTGCTGTATAAACATTAGTCAATTCAGCGATATCATACTTCCCATTTTTCCACAAAACATTTGCTAAATCAATACTATCTGATACAGCAAAATACTGAAATGGACAAAGCAATTTATTATTTAAAGCATCTGGCAATCGAATCTCCGCTGCAATACGATAATTGAAATCTTCTAAAATATTACCCCCATCCATGCGTTCAGGAGTTGCTGTCAATCCTAATAATACATTTGGAATCAAGTGTTTTATAACAGATTGATATGTATTTGCTTTCGCATGATGTACTTCATCGAAAATAATATAGTCATAATAATCATACCCTATTTCTCCTTTTTCAATACTATTATAAAGCGTTTGAATAGTAGCAAACACAAAACGTTTATTCTGAACAGTAAATCCATCACCTAATAGTTCTCCAAAATTCTGATCACGTAATACTTGTCTAAAAGTTGTGCGTGCTTGTTTTAAAATATCAATTCGGTGAGCAATAAATAACATTTTAGTATTTGGATTCTCACGATAATAATTTTTAAAATCAAATGCAGCAATCATTGTCTTACCTGTTCCTGTTGCAGCAACAATCAGATTTTTATACGAATGATGTGTCATTCTCTCTACACGTAATTTTTCTAAGATGTCTTTTTGGTAATAATAAGGTTTGATATCAAAAAAAGCTATGTTTTCTTGCTGATCATTTTTTCCAAGTTTACTACGTTTTAATGCACTATCAATCTTCTCAAAATCTTCATCACCTTTGTAAACTTCAAATTCTTCATTGTTCCAGTAAGTATCAAAAGTCTTTTGAAATTTGTCAATAATATGAGGTATCTCAGTCGTTGTAACTTTTACATTCCATTCTAACCCATCTGTCAAAGCAGTTCTTGAAAAGTTAGAAGAACCAATATACGCAGTATGAAACCCTGTATTCCTATAAAATAAATATGCCTTTGCATGTAAGCGTTCGTTACCTGTATTAAAAGACACTTTAACTGTCGTATTAGGTAATTCCGCTAATTCTTTAATAGCCTTAGCATCTGTCGCCCCCATATATGTTGTTGTAATCACTCTCAATTGCCCTCCATTACGAGTGAACTCCTCTAATGCAGGTCTCAATAAAACGATAGCTTTCCATTTAATAAATGAAACTAACAAATCAACACGATCTGAAGAAAGAATCTCTTTTTTTAACTCCCCATCTAACGAAAGTCCAAGATTACCTCCTGTAAATAACTCACTCTGTGTTAACCTTGAAACTGGAGTAATTTGTTTTAAACGAATAGACAGATCTGAATAATCTGTATTAATTTTATCTAATACACCTGTCAATATACCTCCTTCTATTGTTAGGATATCTTCAGTAAAATCATAACTCTCTATTTCATTATGCAAATAAGATAATAGTTTGTTCACAATTTCAATCTGATGAGATAGTAACGATTCTTTTTTAATGCCTTTAATTACCTCAAAAGCATTCTGCATAGCCTTTGAGAAATGCTGTGTTAAATAGAAAATAGCTTCTTCTATATCCAACTGCTTACTTGCAATGTAATATTTATCTTGATCTAATTGTTTCAGCTTTGTTTCTAAAGCTTGTGTAATCAAGCCTTCATATATTCCTTGTTGCATTACTTTCAAATGGGATGTTTAGGTGATAAGTATTCCTCCTGTTGGAATAGCTTACTAAATTAAGTGAAATGATTAGAGTATGAAAAGAATTATAAAGGAAAAAGGGATTATCTAAAACTTTAAATAATCCCTGTTACTAAATTATAAGTAGAACACATAGGTA
>JASLGC010000124.1 GCA_030150335.1 Flavobacterium sp. | reverse complement strand
ATTCTTATTTCAGCGGTAAACGCCTTGACGTTGAGCCCTGCTCTATGTGCGTTGTTTTTAAAACAACCATCAGGTGAAGAGTATGTAGCTAAAAAGAATAAAAATACAGTACAACGTGTGAGTGGTAAATTCTTCTTTGCTTTTAATACAGCATTTGACAGTTTTACTAATAAATACGTTGCTGCAATCAAAAAGTTGATTACCAATAAAAAGGTGGCTATTGCTGGATTGGCATTAATCATTGGATTAGGGGTTGTGTTCTTATACAAAACACCTTCTTCGTTTATTCCAAGAGAAGATGACAGTTACGTTACTTACTCCTTGGCAATGCCTCCTGGTGCATCGTTGGCACGTACGAAATTAGTATTGGCAAAAGCGGATAGCATCTTAAAACTAAGAACTGACATTGAGGGAATGACTGCTATTTCTGGTTATAATGCCATTGATGGTAATGCGAGCCCGTCGTTTGCAGTGGGATATTTAAACCTTAAACCTTATAAAGAAAGAGGTAAAACAAAGAATATTGATAAGATTATCGAGGAGATTCAATCTGACTTATCAGTTATCAATGAAGCATCTTTCAACGTATTCCCAAGACCGACTATTTCTGGATTTGGTGACTTTGGAGGTATTGAGTTCGTACTACAAGACCGTATGGGTGGTGGATTTGACGAATTTAGTAATGTGAGTGATGAGGTAATTAAAGAATTGAAAAACAGAGATGAAATCGCGAATGCCTTTACATCGTTTAAAGCAAATTACCCTCAGTATTTATTAGAGATTGACTATGTAAAAGCGAAGTCGTTAGGGGTTAGTGTAAAAGACTTAATGACGACAATTAAGAATTACTACGGTCGTGTAAAAGCAGGGGATTTCAATAGATTTGGTCGTACATACCGTGTGTATATGCAAGCTGACATTCCATTTAGAGAGAGTCCTGAGTCATTCCGTTCTATCTATGTGAAGAATAAAGATGGTGAGATGTTGCCTGCTAACACTTTGATTAAACTGAAGAAAGTATTAGGTCCACAAACCGTTACAAGATATAATCTGTATAACTCAATTTCTGTAAAAGTTACTCCTGCTACTGGATATAGTACTGGAGATGCGATGAAAGCGATTGAAGAAGTAACAGGGAAAATACCAGGTAACTACTCGTATGAGTTTACAGGTATGTCATTAGAAGAAAAAGACTCAGGAAATCAAGCAATCTTGATATTTGCCTTGAGTATTGTGTTTGTATATTTCTTACTTTGTGCGCAGTATGAAAGTTATTTATTGCCAATTGCAATTTTATTAACTGTGCCAACGGGATTATTAGGTGTTGCATTATTTGTAAACTTAGCTGGACTACAAAACAATATTTACGTGCAGGTAGGACTGATTATGCTGATTGGTTTATTAGCTAAGAATGCCATCCTTATTGTGGAGTTTGCCCTACAACAAAGACGAAATGGGCTATCTATTTTTGACGCTGCAATACAAGGTTCTAAAATGCGTTTAAGACCTATTTTAATGACTTCGTTTGCTTTCGTAGCTGGATTAGTGCCATTGATGTTTACAGTAGGTCCATCTGCCCAAGGTAACCATTCTATTAGTTTCAGTGCTGCTGGAGGTATGATTGTTGGAGTATTGGTTGGTATCTTTATCATACCTGTATTATTCTACATCTTCCAAACGTGGGATGAGAAACTTAAAGCAAAATTTACTAACGACTAAATAGAGAAACCCATGAATACAAAAAGAATATTAACATACACTTTATATGCTTCTATGGTTTCTGCTTTAGCAGTATTACAGTCTTGTGCTCCGCAATCGAAATACAGAGCACCTAAATTAGACTTACCTGAAAGTTATAGAGGACAAAATGACTCGGTAAGAGCAGCAAATGATTCTGTTGGAATTGCCGATATCGATTGGAGAACGTTCTTTGAGGATGAAACATTAATCCAATTAATAGAAAAAGGATTAGATTATAATTTTGATATGCAAAATGCTATCAAAAACATTGAAATAGCAGATAAAAGAGCAAGACAAGCTAAGTTAGAGTGGCTTCCGTCTATCGGGATGGATATGGGAAGTGTGGCTTATCAATATAGGTCTGAAAACTATTATGGTACGCCTTCTTCTAAATACTATGCTAATAAAGGAAAAGATGCTCCTGACAATATGTTTGTAAACTCTGCTCAGTATGCTTCTGGTTTAGGACTAAGCTGGGAGTTAGATATCTGGGGAAAAATAAGAAGTAAAAGTGCTGAGGCATTAGCGAGATATTTACAAACGAATGAAGCTAAGAAAGCAGTACAAACGGCTTTGATATCGAATATTGCTCAAGGGTATTACAACTTACTTTTGTTAGATGCGCAAATGGAAGTTGCTGAATCTAACTATGAGTTGACGAAAAATACATTGAAGATTGTTCAGCTACAAAGAGATGCGGGACAAATTACTTCTTTGGCAATTCAGCAAACGCGTAACCAAATGCTTGTTGCTAAAGCGTTGATTCCATCGTTGAAACAACAAATTGCCATTCAAGAAAACGCGTTGTCTTTACTGACTGGACAGTTGCCACAGAACATTGAAAGAGATACAAAATTAGCTGATGTGAAATATAATGAAACACTGACAACTGGTGTTCCGTTATACATGGTGAGCCAACGTCCTGATGTGCAATCGGCAGAATTAGAGCTAAAAGCTAAGAATGCTTTAGTAGGTGTAGCACAAACAAGTAGATATCCCTCTTTGACAATTGATTTGACAGGTGGATTAAATAGTATGCTTGGTTCTAACTGGTTCAATATTCCTGGTTCTCTTTTTGGAGGAATCGTTGCGAAGTTAGCTTCTCCTGTTTTTAATAAGAAAAAACTTAAAACAGAGTATGAGGTTGCTAAAATTGAAAGAACAAAGTCTGAGATAGCCTTCCAGAAAACAGTTTACACTGCTATTACAGAGGTTACTGATGCTTTGATTACCTCAGAAACGGTAAGAGAACAAATTGATATAGCAGAAGAACAAGTTTCTACTGCAAGACTTGGTGTTAAGCAGTCTAACCTATTGTTTAATAGTGGATATGCTACTTATATCGAGGTTATCAATGCTCAAAAAAATATGCTTGATAGTGAGTTGAATTTGAACAAATTGAAACAGAACAAATTATTATCAAGAGTTAAACTATACCAATCTCTTGGAGGTGGTTGGAAATAGTCTAATAAATAAGAAAGGTAGCCAATCTTTAAATAAAACAAAACGACCTAAAAGGGAGAACATCACCACGTTCTCCCTTTTTTCATTTCCCTTCTATTTATATATCCATTGTACTACCGTCTTTTATAGCTTAAGAATAAAGCTTGGTATTTACTAAGAAAGTGATTCATCCTTCTTCCCTGTTCATCACTTAGAAAGACTAAAAAACATAGCATTTCACTAAGAATAGGCTTTTGCTAAGTACGCTATTAATTATTTAGAGAAAATAGCTAATTGAGTAACTTAGTAAAAACACATTGGTTTTAGTTATGCTATCTGCATCCATGATAGATACACAAAGCTTGGTATTTACTAAGAAAGTGATTCTATCAACTACCCCTTGAACAGTTTAAATAGACTAAAAAATAGAGCATTTTACTAAGAAAAGGCTTTTGCTAAGTATACTTTA
>JASLGC010000120.1 GCA_030150335.1 Flavobacterium sp. | reverse complement strand
AGGAGAAGGAGTTACTGTTGTAACAAATAACGATGGAGTTTGGATAGTTAACCTAGATGGAAGTTGGACTAATATCAAAGGACCAAAAGGAGACAAAGGAGATCACGGCTTTAAAGGTCAAGATATGACTGGAAAAGACGGAGAGCCAGGAACTACAGGTATGCCAGGGAAACCGGGAGCAGAAGGCGGCCCAGGAGAAGGAGTTACTGTTGTAACAAATAACGATGGAGTTTGGATAGTTAACCTAGATGGAAGTTGGACTAATATCAAAGGACCAAAAGGAGACAAAGGAGAAAGAGGTTTAGATGGAACAGCTGCAAATTTAAATGAGATCACTTTATCAGGAGATGTAGAAGGTAAAGTTAATAATACGAGTGTTGTTGGTATTCAAGGTACACCTGTAAATAAAGATAAACCTACTGAAATAGGACAAACTTTAGTTTATGATGGTGAAGAATGGAAACCAGGTAAGGTGAATGTTGATGTTGCTAGTATTTCAAATGCTAAAGATTTAACTACTGATGGAATTATTATAATTAACACAGACAAGACAGAATCTAAAAATGCTGTTTTAGTAGAAACAAAATTAGGAATTGCTGAAAATTCGATTACATCTGACAAGATTCAAAAAGGAAGTGAGAATACAGTTTTAGTTACAAATAATGAAGGGAATGTAGAATGGCAAGATAAAAAACTTACAATTAGCGAACCTTGGTATGTTCAGGGAACAAAAAATCAAGCATCTGAAAATACTGAATCTATTTATCAAATGGGTAAAGTTGCAATAGGAGTTGATAAAATTCCTGATGAAGAGAAAAATGCAACGTTATTTGTTGAGGGAGATGTAGTAAGTAGTGGTAGATTTTATACGACTAATTCTGTATATGCAGATTATGTATTTGAAAAATACTTTACAGGTCATTCAGATATTAAATTATCGTATGAATTTCCAAAACTGAGTGATATAGCTAGTTTTATTGAAGAAAATCACCATTTGCCAGGAGTAACTTCAATTAAAAATATTAGACAAAGTGAAGAAGGATATCGTTTCGATCTGACTAATTTATCTATCGAGTTATTAGAGAAAACAGAGGAATTGTTTTTGCATATATTAGAGCAACAAGAGCAAATAGAGGTGTTGAATCAAAAATATATGGATATAATTAATAGATTACAAGCAGTTGAAAAGACTATTAAAAAGTAAGAACTAATTAATAAATCACAATGAGCTAATTTTTAGTTCATTGTGATTTATAATACATAATATCATGAATTTTAAATATATATATATATGTGTGTGTATTTTTGTTTTTTTTGGAGGCAAATCTTTTGCGCAAGTAAAAACAGGAATAAATACCAGAGATCCTAAGGCTACTTTACATGTTCAAGAAACAAGTAAAGAGGCACCGACAGGAAGGGATGGAATTCTCATTCCTCGTGTTGAGAATTTACCAGATAAAGGAGTGAAGAAAGGTCAGTTGATTTTCTTAATGAATAATGCTACTATAGAAGATGATTTTTATTATTGGGATGGTGAAGTATGGGATAAATTAGTACATCATTACAACCGAATGGTAGATGAAGCAATATATGTTTTTACTGGCGAAGGCTATGGAGATTATAAAGAGTTAGGAGCTCCAAGAGCTGTGTTTTTAGATAAAATAAGTGCCGCTTTAAATAATGATTTTAGTGTAAAAGACAATGTTGTTAAGGTAAATAAAAAAGGGACATATTTAGTTTTTTTTACAAGTAATGTTAAAATTCCAGATTATGATAAGCCAATGTTTCAAACTGAGTATATAACTAGAATGTATAAAAATAATAAAGAAAAAGTGTTAGAAAACGTGGGTTCTACACCAAATAAGTCTCCTTCTGCATTAAATATAACGTTAGGAGGGATTGTATCAGTAAATGATGGAGATGAGTTATCATTAACTGTAGAAAGAGATGAGGTCGAAAAGAAAGTTCCGTGGATTTATGAGCCATATGGAGTAAATTCATTAGCCTTATATTTTTTATATGATTAATTACATTAAACTATATTATTAGATGTCAGTAAACAAAATTTTATATATTTTATTGTATTTCGCTTCATTCAGTAGCATTGGTTATGCACAAAATAATGCAGGAGTATATACAAAGGAGAGTAATGCATTATTGCAAATAGATGCATTTGATATTTATAAACCATCAGAATTTACAGGATTTTCTGTTCCAGTCTATAATAAGTTTTCTAATAAAGAACCTTCAAAGGATCAGAATGGTATGTTAATGTATTTTGATAATAAAGAGAATCAAGTTAGTGGAAAAGATGGATTTTATTATTGGAATGATAGGATTAAGGGGTGGGAGTATATTGTACAATATAAGTATAGTAATATTGATTTAGCAAAGACTATTGTAACAAGTAGTTCGTTTGAAAAACCAATTATAGAAGAAAATACTTTTCATACTGCTAAATTAGATTTCATTAATTCATCTGATCCAGCTTTTAAAATTAGAGACGGTAAATTATATATTGGTAAATCAGGAACTTATCAAGTTTTATTGACCGGAACAGTGAAAAAGCAGAATGATGGTAAAGTTAATCCGACGACTTTGACAACCAGAATAAATGTAAATGGGATTTCTTATGCTAACTTAGCAGGAAAAAGTTCAATGAGTGCAGCAGCATCTCATCCTAGATTTACAACATTTACGATATCGGCAATATTTGATTTAGAGAAAGGAGACAAGTTAGAAATTCAATCTGCAGGTACTAAGATTAGTGAAGATTCACCTCTTACGATCAGTTCACCTTTTACTTTAATGTTAATGTTTTTAAATTAAAATTATGAAGAATCAAGTAGTTATAACTATATTTTTTTTTATATTCTATATCAATAGTACTTTTTCTCAAACAGGTGTAGGAAATAGAGATACTAAATTGTCGATGGAAGTTGGTTCTATCTCTAATATTGAAAATCCATGTGAGGAATGTGGGGTAATTATACCAAGAGTAAAGAATCTTAATAATACTTCAGTAAAAGAAGTCGGGTTATTAGTTTTTTTAGAAGCAGAGGATGAAAAAGGTGGTTTTTATTGGTGGACAGGATCAGATTGGGTGCCATTTGTTTCAATTTCCCAGACTATTCCCAGTTTAAAGTTATCTTACTTTAGTTTTTCAACAGTATTTAAAGAAGGAACTATATTTACTTCTCCTACAGATATTGTAAGAAATATTAGATTTAAAGATATAGAAACAAATGAAGAAGAAGGAGTTTATTCGATCACTAAAGAAGGAGATTTGTTAATCAATAAATCGGGATTATTTTATCTTCAAAGTACTTTTTATTTTAGTCAATTAACAAAAACAACTAAAAGGGATTCAATAGAATGTGAAATACTTATTAATGGTGAATCTGCAAATTTAGTCAATGATAATTATAAATTAAGTGGGGTAACAAGTTTTCCAGTTCGTGAAGCAACAAATACAATTAATATTTCAGGACCAATTCGCTTATCTTCTGGACAGAAGCTGTCTGCAAAAGTTACTCGATATTTTATTGATGATTTTGAAGATTATTATGGTACTGAGGTTGAGATTGGTTTTAATGAAGAAACTCAATCTAATTTAACACTAAGGTATATGGGAGATAAGTAATTTTTTACTTGTTAAAAGAAAGATTAAAATGAGAAATAAGAGAGAAACACCCATAAGGAATATGCCTTACTGGGTGTTTTTTGTTTATATTTAAAAGCATATTGGACATTATTTATGAACTGTAAGATTATGATATGAGAGACTTCGAAAATAGATTATACATTAGGGAGTTATTTGAACAATTTGATAGAATGCTTAAAATTAAAAGATTTATAGAATTGGAGTAAATGAAACCATAGGCTTTCAGCTTATGGTATTTTTTTATTTGATACAACTACTATGAAAGTAGCACTGATTATTCTTATTGAGGGGGGGGGTAATAAGAGGGATTGAATATCCCAGAGAGGGTAATTTGACACAAAGAAAACCACAAGCTAACTATTAAGCATAAAAAAACCCCGTCTAAAACGAGGTTTCTATATTTTAAAACAGCAGTGCTAATTATTTAGCAGCTTCTTCTGTTTTTACTTCTTCAGTTGCTGGTGCTTCTTCAGTTGCTGGTGCTTCTTCAGTTGCTGGTGCTTCTTCAGTTGTAGCTTCAGTATTTACTTCTTCAGTTACTG
>JASLGC010000071.1 GCA_030150335.1 Flavobacterium sp. | reverse complement strand
CCACCTTTGTTTTAAGTGCCAAAGCATTCGCATACATTTCCTCCATCAACTGCGCCATCGGACTCATGGTGTACACCTTAAAAGCCGTTGCGTCTGTTGATGTTTCTTCTTTTACAGATGTATCTACTGCTGATTTCCCTTGACAAGCGAACAATAGCATTACCAAAGTGCAAAATAAACTAATGCGTTTTAGTACATACATCTTATTTCGTTTTATCGATAGCAATACCATCAGCAACAAAACTATACGTTACTTTTGGTTCTGTGATAGCCGCAATCTCATCTTCTGTCTTTCCAGCATCTTTTGCATAGTGCTTTAATTCATCAACAGAAATAACAGAAACAAATGCTTTACCATCTACTACTACTTCATGTCCTGCGGCATTCATTGGAGCGAAGAACCCGTAATCTGTAAAGCGAACAAAACTATTCTTATCGCCAGGTAGCTCTACACTCATCCAACATCCTTTCTTTTGACATACCTCAACGATATTAGACTGAAACTTAACGCTTAATGTATCTCCAGCTTGCATTGTTTTAAATTTATCAAGCATTTCATCTTTAGACAATACATCCGCAAGGGCAATGCTATCTCCGAAGTATTCATACTTAGTAGCATCAAATGTTTGTTCCACAACAGGAACTGTTTTTTCGTTTTTACATCCCGTAAGAACTAAGGCAAACAAACCTAAACAAGCAACAACTTTATGCATAGTAAACCGTTATTATTATAATAGGTCAAAATTAAGTCAAAAAAATACACCAAAAACAAATCGTTTAGATAAACAAAATTCATAGATTATGATAATTTCAGTAAATAATTTTGATTAAACAATAATTATCACCACATTTTAGATAAACTTCAACAACAAACTATTTTTGAGTCCTTTTTTTGATAATTTTGTAAAGTCTTGCTTTTTTAATACATTGCAAGCAATAGTTCTAAATACAGCAATTAAAAAAACATTATAAGAAATGAGTTCACAAACAATTAATGATTTTTCTATTCAAAAAGTAGAAAAATCTAAAATAGCGTCAATTGACTTTGAAAACGTAAAATTTGGTTCTGTTTTTACTGACCATATGTTAGTTTGTCATTACAAAGATGGTAAATGGGGACAAGTAGAGATTAAGCCTTATGGGCCAATGTCTTTTGAACCTTCTATCAATGTATTCCACTACGGACAAGCTATCTTCGAAGGAATGAAAGCGTATAAAGACACAGAAGATAAAGTATGGTTATTCCGTCCACAAGAAAACTGGAAACGTTTCAACAAATCTGCTGAGAGATTAGCAATGCCACATATTGATGAGGAAAGATTCGTAGGAGGATTAAAAGCTTTATTAAACTTAGATAGAGATTGGGTACAAAAAGGAGAAGGAAATTCTTTATATATCCGTCCTTTCATGGTAGGTACACACCCTGGTGTTGTAGCTGGTCCATCTACTGAATTCATGTTCTGTATCATTTTATCTCCAGCTCGTACTTACTACTCTGGAAAGGTAAAAGTTCAAATTGCTGAACACTATAGCCGTGCTGCTAATGGTGGTGTTGGTTCTACTAAATGTTCTGGTAACTACGCTGGACAGTTCTACCCTACTAAATTAGCTCAAGACGCAGGATACCAACAAGTAATCTGGACAGATGATGCTACACACACTAAATTAGAAGAAGCTGGTACAATGAACGTATTCTTCAGAATTGGAGATACTTTAATTACAGCTCCTACAAGTGAGCGTATCTTAGATGGTGTAACTCGTAAGAGTTTAATCGAAATCGCTAAGAGCAAAGGAATCAACGTAGAGGTTAAATCTATCGTTGTTCAAGATTTACTTGATGCACACGCTAAAGGAGAATTAAAAGAAATCTTTGGTGCTGGTACTGCAGTTACTGTTGGACAAATCGAAGGATTTGCTTTCCAAGAGAAATACTACGAATTACCAGAAGTTTCTGACCAAGATTCTTTTGCAATTCAATTGAAAACAGCTCTTCAAGGTATTCAACAAAAACACATTGAAGATACTTTTGGATGGACTCAAAGCATCTAATTACATCTTTTTAAAGATATATTTACAAAACGGCAGAATTCCTGCCGTTTTTTTTGTACCTAATAGCAAGGTTTTGTCTATTTTTGCTAAAAAATAATTATGTTCACACCGGGTCAATTACAATTTGCTCTTTTTTTTATAATTACTTTTACTATTGTACTTATTGTAATGTATAGAAAGGATTTAAAACTACACCGTATCTATTATAAAAATAGATTATGGGTACTTGTTATTTTCCTTGCTTTTATTGGTTCACTTTTTATTTTGAAAAACCTTTTAAAATAAGTTACTCACTGTTCTGAAGCGTTATGAAAATCCTGAAATATTTCTTCTTATTATTTTTGTTGGGACTTGTTTCCCTTTTTGTATTCATACTTACTCAAAGTCCTGAATATAAAGTAGAGCGCAAGTTTACTGTTGATGCTCCTAAACAAGTTGTTTATGAGTATATCAGCGATTTGGACAATTGGACAGATTGGATGAAAACAGAAAAAATTGGCAATGGTATTTACAACATTGAATTAGAAAACTTAGGACATTATAATATTCGCCCAGAATATACACACCCTTATGATAGCTTGTCTCAAGATATCTTGAACGACAACAAGATTTCAAACATCGCTTGGGTGTTAAAAAGCAAACAAGGAAAAACAGATGTGTCTTTTTCTTTTTCGGGGGCTTTAGACTTGAAAACTAAAATCATTACTTTCTTTTTAGGAACCCCTAATCAAGTTGCTACGAATAGTATTGACAAAAATATCAATGCTTTTATCGTTTACTTTATTAAACAATACAAAGATTACACAGTTACAATTGGCGATGTACAAAAAAGTACACCTACTAATTATGTGTATTTAGAGGCTACTTCTTCTTTTGGTTCTTTAAATGATGATTTGGTGTCGTTAAGTAAGGAATTAGACCAATTCTGTAAAGACAACAAACTGACCATAACAGGTGACCCTTATTTGATGTTGGGAGAAGAAAGGTCAAGAGAAAGCATTACCTACCGTTTTGCAATGCCAATTAAAGAAGATATCTTTTTGAATGAGGAAGAACGCTTTAAGGTAGATAATATTGGTTCAAGCAATTATTTTGAATCTACACTTACAGGATATTACACTTTCTTACCAGAGGCAGTACAACAAACGAGAACAGCTATTGCAAACCAAGAGATGACCATTAAAACAGATGAACCTGTGGTATTGGTCTTGAGAAATTCGGTTATTGATTCGAGATTAGCTGCTGAATGGAAAACAGTTTTAAAAATACCTATCGTTAAAAAAGAAATACCTGTTGTTCCTACTTATCAGTATAGCAATGCAAACGCTACTGGTGCTACACGAGATAGCATCAATACAGTTGCTGCTCCTGCTACACCGACTGCAACAGCTCCAGTTATAAATACTACTCCAGATGCACCTACAACTCCGAATACGGAGGAGTAATATAGCTACTGGGGTTAACCTATAAAAAAGGGTGTCAATTTACATTGACACCCTTTTTACATATATCTTTTTGCTATTATAACGCTGGGTTTCTTGCTAATATCGCTTTTGCTTTTTCTAAATCTTCTGGCGTATCTATTCCTACTCCTATATGCGTAGTTATAGCCATCTTAATGCGTTTACCATATTCTAAGTAGCGCAACTGCTCTAACTTTTCTGAGGCCTCTAAGAACTTCATTGGCAAGGTAGTAAACTCTAACAAAGCTGCTTTTCTAAAAGCATATACCCCAATGTGTTGGTAGTATTGCACTTGTACTTCTTTATCACGAGGATAAGGGATTACTG
>JASLGC010000074.1 GCA_030150335.1 Flavobacterium sp. | reverse complement strand
AACTATACTACAACGCAATACAGCGCTACCTCCTTCTTTAAAACACAAAGCTTTTAACTATTCTCTTTCTCCATTGTTATTGTTTCTTAAATTGCTACTAATCTTAGCAAGTGTATAGTCGCAAAACTTCTTTAAAAAGGTATAAATGTGTATCTTTGTTACTTTGCAAAAAAATATGGCTAAAACAGAAGAAACAATTGAAGTATTAGGGGCAAGAGTACACAATCTAAAAAATATTGATGTCTCTATTCCAAGAGAAAAACTTGTTGTAATCACAGGATTATCGGGCTCAGGAAAATCTTCATTAGCATTTGATACTATATATGCTGAAGGTCAGCGCCGTTATATTGAAACTTTTTCAGCGTACGCACGACAATTTTTAGGTGGTCTTGAAAGACCTGATGTGGATAAAATTGACGGATTGTCGCCTGTAATTGCGATTGAACAAAAGACTACAAATAAAAGCCCACGTTCTACCGTTGGGACAATAACTGAAATATACGATTTCTTACGTCTATTATTTGCTCGAGCTGGTGAGGCTTATAGCTATAATACGGGGGAGAAAATGGTAAGCTATTCTGATGAGCAAATCCTTGACTTAATCACGACTGACTTTGATGGCAAAAGAGTGAATATCTTAGCTCCTGTAGTACGTGCAAGAAAAGGACATTATCGCGAATTGTTTGAACAAGTTGCAAAACAAGGCTTTTTGAAAGTTCGTGTAGATGGGGAGATTCGAGATATTGAGTCGGGAATGAAAGTTGACCGTTATAAAACTCACGACATTGAAATCGTTATTGACCGCGTAGCTGTAGATGATTCGGAAGCTACTAAACAACGCTTAACAGAAAGCATCAAAGTTGCTATGCATTATGGTGATGATACTATCATGGTGTTGGAACATGATGCTGAGGAAGTACGCTTTTTTAGTAGACACTTAATGTGTCCTACTACGGGTATTTCTTATTCTAAACCAGAACCAAATAACTTTTCTTTTAACTCTCCTAAAGGAGCGTGTGAATCGTGTAATGGACTGGGGGTTATTAATGAAATCAACATTGCTAAAATTATACCAGACCCTAAACTTTCTATTTCCAATGGTGGTTTAGCTCCTGTTGGTACAGAGAAAAAGTCGTGGATTTATAAACAGCTTGAAACTATCGGTCAGAAATACGACTTCACAATGAGTACGCCTATTAAGGATATTTCAGAGAAGGCGATGGACATTATTTTGAATGGTGGACAAGAGAGTTTTTCTGTGGTTTCAAAGGTTGCTGGTATTACTAAAAACTACAAAATCGACTTTGAAGGAATCACTAACTTTATCAAGAATCAGTTTGATGAAAGTGAAAGTGCTACAATCAAACGTTGGGCTAAGGAATATATGGATGAAATCGTATGTCCTTCTTGTAATGGTTCTCGTTTGAAAAAAGAAGCACTGTACTTCAAAATTGGCGAGAATAACATAGGTGATTTGATTCAGATGGATGTGGAGTCGTTAATCGCTTGGTTTAATGAATTAGCTCCTAAACTGTCTGATAAGCAAAAAAGCATTGGTACTGAGGTATTAAAAGAGATTCAAACACGTCTTTCTTTCTTACAAGATGTTGGGTTGACATATTTATCATTAAACCGTAGTTCAAGAACTCTTTCTGGTGGTGAGGCACAGCGTATTCGTTTGGCTACTCAAATTGGTTCTCAATTGGTAGGTGTACTATACATCTTAGACGAACCGAGTATTGGACTTCATCAACGTGATAACGAGCGCTTAATTAAATCGCTTGAATCATTGAGAGATATTGGTAACTCTGTATTGGTCGTTGAACATGACAAGGATATGATAGAACGCGCAGATTACGTGATTGATATTGGTCCGAAAGCGGGTAAAAATGGAGGTCTGATTATCAGTGCAGGTACTCCTCAAGAATTGCTGTCTGAAGATACGCTAACGGCAAATTACTTGAATGGAAAAATGAAAATTGAAGTGCCGGCTGAACGCAGAAAAGGAAATGGCAATTTCTTAAAACTGAAGGGCGCTACTGGGAATAACCTTAAAAACGTAAGTATTGAAATTCCTTTGGGAACTTTGACTTGTGTAACTGGTGTTTCTGGTTCTGGGAAATCTACTTTGGTAAATGGTACCTTATACCCTATTTTGAATACGCATTTTTATCATGCTGTAGCAAAACCACAACCTTATAAAAAGATTGAAGGATTAGAACATATAGACAAGGTTATTTGTATTGACCAAAGTCCAATTGGAAGAACGCCAAGGTCTAACCCTGCTACATATACAGAAGTGTTTTCAGATATTCGAAATCTATTTGCTCAAATACCTGAAGCGTCTATTAGAGGATATAAACCGGGTAGATTTAGCTTTAACGTAAAAGGTGGTAGATGTGATACATGTGAAGGTTCTGGAGTGAGAACCATTGAAATGGGATTCCTTCCAGACGTTTATGTTGAATGTGAAACATGTCAAGGAAAGCGTTTTAATAGAGAGACTTTGGAGATTCGTTACAAAGGGAAGTCAATATCTGATGTTTTAAACATGACAGTGACCGAAGGTGTTGAGTTTTTTGAGAATATTCCAAAAATATATCGTAAATTGAAAACTATTGATGAGGTGGGACTTGGGTACATTACCTTAGGGCAACAAAGCACTACTCTATCTGGAGGAGAAGCTCAGCGAATCAAATTAGCTACCGAATTATCTAAAAAAGATACTGGTAATACTTTTTATATTCTGGACGAACCTACTACAGGTTTACACTTCGAGGACATCCGTGTTTTAATGGAGGTAATCGAACGTCTTGTTGAGAAAGGTAATACAGTATTGATTATTGAACACAACCTTGATGTAATAAAATTGGCTGACTACATTATTGATGTGGGATATGAAGGTGGAAATAAAGGTGGACAGATAGTTGCTGTAGGTACACCGGAGGAAATTATTAAAAATAAAAAGAGTTATACAGCTCAGTTTTTAAAACATGAGTTAAAAAATTAATTGATTATGAAAGACGTAATAAACAGTGAGGAAGCTAAAATCCAAGAGAAATTTAAGCAAAGATCATGGAATGAGATCAAGACTAATGACTCTTGGGGGATTTTTAAAATTATGTCAGAATTTGTAAATGGATATGAGAAAATGGGACGTATCGGTCCTTCAGTATCTATCTTTGGTTCTGCTCGTACTAAAAAAGAAGATCCTTATTATAAATTAGCAGAAGAAATTGCTTTCAAAATTAGCCAGGCTGGATATGGTGTGATTACAGGTGGAGGACCTGGTATCATGGAAGCTGGTAATAAAGGAGCACATCTTGGAAAAGGTGTTTCTGTAGGTTTAAATATTGAGTTGCCTTTTGAGCAACACTTTAACCCATATATTGACCAAGATAAAAACTTACAATTCGATTACTTCTTCGTAAGAAAAGTAATGTTTGTAAAATATTCTCAAGGATTCGTAGTTATGCCTGGTGGATTTGGAACATTAGATGAATTGTTTGAAGCAGTTACACTAATTCAAACTAAGAAAATTGCTAAGTTCCCTATTGTACTTGTAGGTTCTGATTTCTGGGGTGGTTTAATCGACTGGATTAAAACTACATTACTGGAAAAAAATGGAAGTATCTGTGCTGAAGATATGGACTTAATCAAGATTGTTGACTCTTCTGATGAGGTAGTTAATGTACTTGATGCATTCTACAAAAAATACAACTTAAGACCAAACTTCTAAGAAATGTATTCATACAAAAAATCCCGCAAGTAATAGTACTTGCGGGATTTTTTATGCTTTATGGAATCTGTTATTTTAAAAACTCTTCAATAGCTTTCTCTAAGTCAGCTCCTCTTAAGTTTTGTGCTAAAACAACTCCGTTTCCGTCAATTAAGAAACTTGCAGGGATTCCTTCAATACCGTAATCAGCTACAATAGGGTCATCCCAGTATAATAAGTTTGAAACTTGTGCCCAAGCTAATTTATCTTTAGCAATTGCACCTTTCCATCCTGCGTCATCTTTATCTAAAGAATAACCAATGATATCAAATCCTTTGCTATTGTATTTCTCGTAAGCTTTTACAATGTTTGGATTCTCTTGACGACATGGTCCACACCAAGAAGCCCAGATATCAACTAATACAAGTTTCTTTCCTTCTAAGAAACTGTCTAATGTCAATTCTTTCCCTTCAGGAGTTAATCCTTTAAAACCAGGTAACTTCTCTCCTACTACAATAGCTCCAGGTTGTCCTTCTAATTGTCCTAAAGTAGCTTGAATTTTCTTACCGATTTTAGATCCTTTTAATTCAACTGAAAAAGTATCAAACTCTTTTTGCAATTCTGCAACATCCATTTGTTGATTACCCATTTGTTGGTAAAAAGCTAAAAGTCCAAGAATAGAGTTTTTGTTGTTTTCTTTAAATACACTCAACTTATTGTCTAATTCACTCATAATTGCTTGAGACTTGTCTTGCAATTCTTTAATGCGTTGAGCACTTTGTTCGTCATTATTTTGTTGCAACATCATCATTTCCATTCCATCTTCGTTATAGAAAGCCATCATTTTTTCAATTGCTGGCGCCATTTCATTTTGGAAATCTTGAAGTTTATTATTGTTATCAGTACCCCCAATCAATGGTTTGCTTGGATTTTTTTGGTCATACTGAATTGTAATTGTACCTGGTTCTCCTAAAAAGAAAACTGTAGATTCAAAACCATCTCCAAACTTTAAGAATGCTTCATCAGTTTCTTTAAATGGGTTTTCAAAAACTACCTTACCATCTTTAACTACTCCTGAAGCAATAGCTTTAGGTTCATTAGAGCCTGGTTCCCTTGTTAGAACTTCTACTTTTGTATCGTCATAGATGTTCTCTGCTTTTACTTCTATCTTACCAGGTTTATTACACGCTACAAACGTTAATGCTGATAATAATAAAACACTTAATTTTTTCATTTTAATCTAATTGTAATTTAATTTATTAAAAATAGAAAGATTCTAAGATAAAATCTACTATTCTATCCAATTTTTAAAATCATTAACTTTCTCTCTACTAACAATTAAATCATCATTGTCGTAATTTACCAAGCTTATTTTCAATCTTGAGTTCGAATAGCTGTGAATTTCCTTAATGCAATTAATTTCTGTTATATATTTCCTATTTATACGAAAAAAATAATTTGGATTGATAATTTTCTCGATTTCTTCTAAAGAGAGGTCAATAAGGTAATTTCTGTTTTCTAAGGTTTTGATATACGTAGCTTTATTCTCACTAAAAAAGCACATTATGTCTTTTAAAGGAATAATCTTTATTTGAGTTCCTATCTTAACGGAAAAGCGCTCTTTATACTCAGGTTGATTTGTAGTAGATAAAAACTGTTTGAACATATTCAATTGCTCATTGAATCCAAAGAAGGCACTACGGTTATCCTGAAACTTCTGGATTGCTTGTTCTAATTCGTTTTCTTGAATAGGTTTTAATAGGTAATCAATACTATTTAACTTAAATGCTCTAAGGGCATAGTCGTCATAAGCGGTAGTAAAGATTATCGCACTCTGAAGTTTTACTTGCTCAAAAATTTCAAATGATAGCCCATCTGAAAGTTGTATATCTAAAAAGATGAGGTCTGGCTCTGCATTAGAACCAAACCATTCTACTGCCTCTTCTACGCTCGTTAGTTTCATAGCTGTGGAATAACCTAATTTCTCCAACTTTCTCTCTAACGAACGCGCTGCAGGCTTTTCATCTTCAACTATAACGATATTAATTGTTGTCATTTAATTTTACTTGATATTCGTATGTTTTCTTCAGCTTTTCAAAATGCTTTCTCTCCATTTTATCTTGTATAGTTCTCAACAAGGGTATGTCTTCCATGTAATGTAATACCAACTTCACAATGATACAAAACATCCATATAAATAATATCATATAGGCATTGTTTTCACTGTTATTCCCAAACTTAAAGACTACGCCTTCTATACCAATCATGTCTTCATATAAAACAAAACAAAAAAATGCTATACATAGAACAGATTGTATGATAATAGAAACTAAGTTCTTCTGTCTCCGCTGACAATATTCTTTAAAAGAATACTCTATAGCAGGATTGTAGTCATAAGTCTTTCCCATTTAGTCCCATTGTTTAGGTTTGTTTTTGTGCTTGTCCATATACTCGCGTATTTTTCTGTCTTCCCAATCATTACCCAAAAAAAGGTTATAATTGTACGTCTGCATTGCATGAGAAGCAAGTCCTATTCCCCAAGCAAAAACTACGATTAAACTCCACATAAATTGAGGTGCGGTCAATAGATTTAGCATGATTAGAAATGCGTTTACCATAATATAAGTAGTCAAGTGAGAGTAGAACTTCTTGATTCTCTCTACTTTCTTTTTAGCCTCGATTAATATCTCTTGCTCGTTCTCTGGTACGTCTATAATTCTCATATGTTCTATTATTTTGGTTAATATGGGTATTCTTACTGCGAAAAAGGTTTCTGTTTCTTCAACCTTCATCGGTTTACTTGTTAATAATGCATAGCGACTTGCGATATTCTGCAGGCCTATTCCTTGTCTATTATCAAGTTGTTGTTTTTTATTTAAGTTGTTCTCTATTCTCAAATAACCATCTGCTTCTTCTTTGATTACGATATGAATAGGCTTGGTAGAAGTTGCCTTATTGTGTTTGATAACATTCTCTAACAATAACTGCAATGACAAGGGAACCACTTTGGCTCCTTCTTGTTTGATTTCATTAGGCAATTCCATAGTTAGACTATCTTCAAAACGCATTTGTAACAACTCAATATATGTCTTCGCAAAGGCTAACTCCTCTTCTAATGGCACCAGTTCTTTATTCTTCTGGTCAAGGATGTAACGATAGGTTTTAGACAGAGAGTTATTAAATTGTACTGCTTTTGTTTGGTCTTCTTCTATTAAGGCACTTAACACATTCAAACTATTAAATAGAAAGTGTGGGTCTAACTGGTTTTTTAAGCTCTCAAACTGTGCTGAGACATTCCCACTAATAACTTTCTGTTCTTCTATAATTTGGTCTTTAGATAAAGACGTAAATCGCATATAAAGGTATAAGGCAATAAGAATACTGGATAAAATTGTAAAATTGAATATTGCTTTAAAACCTCCAGACTGTATGAAAAAAGTATATCCCTCGCCTCCTATCACCAATGCATCAAATAACCTTAGTCCTGTTGCAATTCCAAAAATTACAAAGAAGTTTATCCCTGTAGTAATTCCTGTTGTGATGAGTACGTTACGGTTATCTATCTTGATATAAGCTTTTACTTTTGATAAGTATTTCTTACTTAATAAGTTGTTTACTAAAAACAAGACTAAAAGAAAGATAACACAATAGCCTAAAAATAAAGGAACATCGAGAAAGTGGAGCTTTAATACCTTTTTAAAGGTTATAAAGAGGATAAAAACTAATCCGATAATTTTAATTGTACTATTCTTTTGTTGCATCTGTTTGTTTCTCATTAAAAGGTTCTATGTAACGCTGACTAACTTCTGTAGGTTTTTGTTCAGCTCTCACACCGTGTTCAGCACTTAAACTTACTACATTTAACATTGCGTTAATCAAAAATAAGGTAATCATTAATATAATTTTCATAATCTTTAGCGTTGTTGTTAGTACAAATCTGCTACATATTACTTTGAATTAAAAAATTAAACTACCGAATTGTAGAATAGACAGGATGAATTGTAAATGCCCTTAAATTTGGATAAAAAACTGATGTTCAATCCTCTGAGTGAGGATAAATAAATTGTAAACAAAAAGGCGAGTTTTTATTCTTTAAAAATGAATAATAAGTTTAAATTTGCGTTTCTAATCCACAAAAAAGATATGGTTTATAAGTTTAGAGTAATCCTTGATACTGAGGAAGATATATTTAGAGATATTGCTATTTTAGAAAGTGACTCATTAGAAGATTTACACAATGCTATCGTGAATACCTTTGGTTTTGACGGTATGGAGGCTGCTTCTTTTTATGCATGTGATGACCAATGGACACAATTAGAAGAAGAGATTTCTTTATTTGATATGGGAGATGAGCCTGGTGATAGTAAAACAATGCACTCTACACCTATCAACACAGTTCTGAATGAAGATAACACTAAAATTATATATGTATATGATTTCTTAAACATGTGGACTTTCTTCGTTGAGTTAGGTGCTGTTGAGGAGGAAGAACCAGGTGTTGTTTATCCAGAATTATTGTTCTCTCATGGTATTCTACCAGATGGTATGCCAGGTAAGAACTTTTCTGCAGACCCTGTTTCTAATGAAGATATCTTTGGAGAATTTGACGATGACTTCGATGAAGAAGACTATGATATGTTTGATGGAGATGACAGTTTCGAAGACTTTGGTTACGAAGACAACTGGAACTAAATCTATTCTAAATTATTTACTTTTAATATTGTAGTATAATCTACACATTTAAACTATTGTTATGATTAACTTATTTAATGCACACGTTGAAACTCTTTCTATTCATAGAGTTGGTAATAAAAGTAGAAATGAAGCTATCTTCTTATCTGAAGAGCCTTACAACTTAAATGATGAAATAGCTCCATTATTAAAAGAATACTTTTTCAAACCTTTCCGTGAGAAAGAAGAAAACTATTACCAATTTGCTCATGATGTAGATTTGGAGTTCAATGAAATGTACAATCTTGCAAATGAAGTATTTAATGCTCCATCTGCTGAAACTGCACATGCTGTATCTCAAAAGATAACTCGTCACTTATTTGAACAATCAAACCATCCACATATTAAAAATGGGGAGGTTTATGTAACTTATCTAACGAATTTATCTATCGATAATAACGTAGTAGATGCTATTGGTATCTTTAAAAGTGAAATCAAAACGGACTTCTTACAGTTCCAAGAAAAAGAATCTAACTTAGAAATGGTTCTTCAACAAGGGATTAACTTGAATAAATTAGATAAAGGTTGTATCATCTTTAATTACAAAAAAGAGGAAGGTTATAAAATCTTAACTATTGATAGTAATAAATATGATGCACGTTATTGGTTAGAGCATTTCTTAAATGTAGATATCTTCCAAGACGAAGCTTTCATGACTAAAAAATACTTGAAGTTTTGTCAAGACTTTGCTAAAGAGGTTGTATTACCTGCAGAGGACAAAAAAGAAGAGGTTATGTTTATGAACCGCTCAGTAAACTACTTTGCTAAAAATGATGAGTTTGAAGAAACTAACTTCTTAAATGAAGTTATCGATAACCCTGATTTAGCTGCTGAGTTTAAAAATTACAAAGTAGATAAAGGAGAAAAATATAGTATCGAAGACACTACTAATTTCCCAATTGCAAATAACGCAGTTTCTGATGCAAGAAAGAAATTAAAGAATGTAATCAACTTAGATACGAATATTCAAATTAAGTTGGACTTTATCAATCCTGAAAGTGCAGATAAATTTGTAGAAAAAGGATGGGATGAAGAAAAACAAATGTACTATTACCTTGTTTACTTTAACAAAGAACAAAAATCTTAATAATATTCCCTAAAGCGATTCTATTGTTTAGAATCGCTTTTTTAAATTAATAAATGCTTTACAATGAAAGAGTTTGAATATATATTAATTTCAGAAAATGCTTTTAACAGTAGTAACATACAAGATGTTGTAGATTCAAATATCTCAGTTGTTAATGTTTTACGTGCTTCAGAAATTGGGGATGATGAATTACATCCAGATGCATTTAGTAGCTATTGTGTTGATTATTATTATCAAATCTTAAAAGAAGAAGGTTTACCTGCATTTATCTGGAAAAGTAAATGGGACCAGGATTTAATTGAAATAATTCACGCTGGTATTACGGCAATGAATGCTCCTGAACATTTGGAATATTTCGAGAAACAAATGAGAAGAGTTAAGGCTTTTAGTAAAATTAAGCTCAGTAAGTTTTTACAAATTGAATTAGGTAAAGATAAAGCTACTGCTACTCTACTTGATGATGTTTCTTCTAAAGAAATTAAAGAAGACTTGAAAGAATTAAATGCTACTTGGCTAAAATCACACCCTGATTTAAAAGTTGCAAATATTGAAGAAATGCAATCTATCATTACTGAGTTTATTGCAGAATAATTTTATTCCA
>JASLGC010000003.1 GCA_030150335.1 Flavobacterium sp. | reverse complement strand
GGATGGTTAGTACACATCTAAAAATTAGTTTTTTCATAGTAAATTTTACTTTAAAAAAATAGAACTCAAGAACGAATTAAATTTGATTTAACAAACTGTATATGCAAAACTTACGATAACACAACTTACATCCTTTACATTAGACAAACTACTCCTAACCTTGTTTATTATATAACTGATTTTGCACACGATTCAATTAAATATTGATGCAAATACCTCATGTTTTTAAATCATATCTTCTCATAAATAATTATAATTCATTGATTATATCCATTTAATAAAAAATATAGTTTGTGGTTTGTTAAATATTTCTTACTTTTTTACCAACAACAAACAACTTATATGGAAAATGCTATTAAGATTGCCAATGATATAATTTGGTCAGATATTTTTATTGCCTTATGCTTATGCGCTGGGCTATTTTTTACAATACGAACTAAGTTTGTACAAGTACGCTTTTTTAGGCACATGATAAAGCTACTTTTTACAGAAGGATCGTCCGAAAAAGGAATTAGTCCTTTTCAAGCTTTCAGCATTGCGATAGCAGGACGTGTAGGTGTAGGAAATATTGTTGGTGTGGCTACTGCTATTGCAGCAGGAGGACCAGGTGCGATCTTTTGGATGTGGATGATTGCCTTTTTAGGTAGTGCCTCAGCCTTTGTTGAATCAACTTTAGCACAAATATATAAAGTAGAGAAAAATGGACACTATTGTGGAGGACCTGCTTTTTATATCCAAAGCGGAATGAACAATAAAGTGTTTGCTTTAGTATTTTCAATCATTACAATTATCAGTTGTTCCCTATTCTTACCAAGTATACAAAGTAACAGTATCTCTATTAGTATTAATAGTGCTTTTGGAGTTCCACAATGGATAACAGGTATTTTCATTTGTATATTTCTTGGTCTTGCAGTATTTGGAGGAGCTAAAAATATTGGTAGAATCTCACAAATAGTTGTTCCTTTTATGGCAGCGGCTTACATCTTAATGGCTGTTGTGATTATTGGATTTAATTTTCAAGAGATACCGGCTATTTTTGGTTTAATCTTTAGATCTGCTTTCAATATGGAGGCAGCTTTTAGCGGAATATTTGGAGCAGCTATTGCATGGGGAGTTAAAAGAGGTATTTATTCAAATGAAGCAGGTCAAGGAACAGCACCACACGCTGCTGCTGCATCAGAAACTTCACACCCTGTAAAACAAGGATTGGTACAAGCATTTTCTGTCTATATTGACACACTATTTGTTTGTACAGCAACTGCATTAATGATCTTGTTCACTAATCAATATAATGTAGTTGATGGCGCGGGGAACTATATTGTCGAAAATCTTCCAGGTGTTGAACCCGGAGCAGCATATACAGTGAAAGCTGTAGCAACACATTTTCCTGCATTTGCAAGTCAATTTATTGCTGTTGCCTTAACGTTCTTTGCCTTTACAACAACTATGTCTTATCTGTTTATTGCTGAGTCTAACTTTGATTACTTAAGCAAGAAAAAGAATATTGTTCTAAGATGGATCATGCGTACAATTATATTAGTTTCTGTTTATTTCGCAGCTATAAACGAACCAAGTACAGCATGGGCGATTGGAGATATAGGAGTTGGTGCAATGGCTTGGATAAACTTTATAGCTATTCTTATTTTATATAAACCAGCAATGATTGCTTTAGACGATTATATCAAACAACGCAAAGCTGGTAAGGACCCTGTTTTTAATCCTAATAATGTAAACATTAAAAACGTGAGTGCTGTTTGGTATAGAGTAGTTAAAGAAAAAGAAAGAGAACAGAAAGACAAGGATAGACTCGCGAGTGAAAAAACACTTTAGTACCTTTGTAGTAATTTAAAAGTTTAAAACATGAATTTTACTATAAGACCAGCAAAAAAAGAAGATTACGACGTTGTTCCTGAATTAATGTTACAAGCAATGGAAGACATTGTATTTAGTTTCATTCAAAAACAGGATGTAGAAGAAGCAATCAATTTCTTGACTATTCTATTTAGAAAACCGAATAATCTTTACAGTTATGAAAATACATTTGTAGCTGTTGATGAAGAAGACAATGTAGTTGGGTCTGTAACTGGATACAATGGCGATGACTTTGAAAAACTTAGAGAACCTGTATTAGAGCTAATGAAAGCTCAATATCACAATGAATCAATTCCAGAAGCAGAAACAGAAGGAAGTGAATTCTACTTAGACACAGTAGCTGTTTCACCAATTGTACAAGGAAAAGGCGTAGGAAGTCATTTATTAAACCACGCAGTTGCTTTTGCAAAAGAAAAAGGATTTACTCAAGTAGGCTTAATCGTTGATTTAGAAAATCCTAATGCGATGAAATTATACACGCGTTTAGGTTTTAAACAAGGTAAAGAACTTGAATTTGTAGGTGGAGAATATTACCACATGTACATATAACGTATCAAATTTTAAATAAAACCTAAGTATTCTTTACTTAGGTTTTTTTATTTCTATTCATAAAACAAACTCAACAACAATTATAGGGGTAACGAAACTCACAATTTGGCTTTAAATAATTATATTTGCTCAAAATTTATTTACAATGTCAAAGAATATAACTCCATACGAAGAATCTGAACTTGGTAAAAAACAACAAGTAGAACAAATGTTTGATACAATTTCTGGGAATTACGATAATTTAAATCGTATGATTTCATTAGGAACGGATCAAGGATGGAGAAGAAAAGTATTGAAACTGGTATCAGATACAAATCCAGAATCTATCTTAGATATTGCTACTGGAACAGGTGATTTAGCTATTTTACTTTCTAAATCAAATGCGCCAAAAATTACAGGGCTTGACTTATCTGCAGGAATGCTTGAGGTAGGAAAACAAAAAATAAAAGCTTTAAATCTTCAAAACCGTATCGAAATGATACAAGGAGATTCTGAAAACTTACCGTTTGCAGACAATTCATTCGATGCAATTACTGTAGGTTTTGGTATTAGAAATTTTGAAGATCTTGAAAAAGGTCTTTCTGAAATATTAAGAGTTTTAAAACCAGGTGGTATTTTTGTAATTCTTGAAACTTCTGTTCCTACTAAATTTCCATTTAGACAAGGATACTTTTTCTATACACAAAATATTATGCCTTTTATGGGTAAATTATTTTCTAAAGACCAAAAAGCATATAAATACTTATCTGATTCTGCTAAAAACTTTCCTTTCGGAGAGGAATTAAACAATATTTTAAGAAAAGTTGGGTTTAAAGATGTAAAGCATCGTCCACAAACTATGGGTATTGCGACTATCTATTCATCTTCAAAATAATATGAAAAAACTACTTGTAATAATATTTATCCTGCTTACAAGCTCAAACTCTTTTGGGCAATGGATGTTTGGAAAGAATCCTATAATCAATAAACCTGATTGGGATAAGCAACGTATTCATTGGGGCTACTATTTAGGATTTAACTCGTATGACTTTAAGTTCAATTACGACCAAAAATATTATGACAAGATTCGAGAATACGAAGAAAAACACGATATGCAAAGTGACTTTACAGAAATCCAAGTAACTTCAAATATTGGGTTTAATGTAGGTCTTGTAGGGAATTTAAGAATAATGGAATATATAGACTTGCGTTTTGAACCAGGTCTATATTATACCAAAAGAGAATTAAGATACCCTTCTGCTATAATTCGTGAATATTTTGATTCAAAAGAAAATTTCGATCCTTCTGCAAATGAACTTCGAAATGCCTCTACAAGAAGTGTAAGCTCTACTTACATACACTTTCCTTTACTTTTAAAATTCTCTGCAAAACGAACAGGAAATATAAGACCTTATGTGCTTGGAGGAGCTTCTTTAGATTTAAACCTTAGTAGTAATCACAAAGCAGACTCAGACAACTCTGAAGGCCTTTGGAGAATGAAAAACTGGACAGCAAATTACGAACTTGGAGTAGGTATTGATATCTACTTTGAATACTTCAAATTCTCCCCATCAGTACGTGGAGTATTTGGATTAGGTGATGAGTTGAAAAGAGATAATAACAGCAATAGTCCTTGGACAGGGGATATTACCTCTATGAAGACAAGAGGGTTATTTGTAAACTTTACTTTCCACTAAAAAATAATTCTACGAAACTCGTTGATAACAATAGACGCAGCCATTGCTACGTTTAAACTTTCTGTTTGCTGCAAAGTACCAAAACGAGGAATAGCTATTTTTTCGGTTACTAATGATTCAATTGTAGATGAGATTCCGTTTGCCTCATTACCCATTACAATAATACCTTTATTGATAAATTTTTTACCATAGATACTTTCACCATCCATGAAAGTTCCATACACAGGGACATCTTTGGCTTCACTTATCATTTGTTCTAAATTACCATAAATGATATTTACCCTAACCATCGACCCCATTGTAGCTTGTATTACTTTGGGATTATAAACATCTACGGTTTCATTTGTACAAATAATATGGCGTATTCCAAACCAATCACACAAACGGATAATTGTTCCTAAATTACCAGGATCGCGAATGTTGTCAAGTGCTACTACAATATCTTCATAGTTAACTTCTTCCTCTTTTGCACAATGAAAAACGGCTAAACAGTTTGAAGTAGTTGCTAAAGCAGACATCTTTTTCATATCATCTTTACTAACAAGAGTAACTTTTGAAGGCGAAACACTGAAGTCTAATTCTTCTGTACAGTAAATATGTTCAAGAACTAAAGAAGATTTAATCAATTCTCCTATCACCTTAACTCCTTCTGCAATAAAAAGTTGGTGCTCTTTTCTATATTTTTTTTGATGTAAACTCTTAATTAATTTGATTTGGTTTTTCGTAACCATAAAAAAATGTATTTTTGACTGATAATTGACATTACTACTTTGAGCAAATATTTCCCAAAAATACTACTAATTCTATTAATGAGCATAAGTTTTTTTT
>JASLGC010000294.1 GCA_030150335.1 Flavobacterium sp. | reverse complement strand
ACAAACTACCCAATGTTTCCTTTTTTGTAAAGTGAAAGTTGGGATTTTTTTTTAAAGTACAAACCATAAAAGTTATTTTATGAAATTAAAGCGAGTTGTTGTAACAGGTTTAGGTGCCCTTACCCCAATTGGAAATAATATCCAAGAGTATTGGAACAACCTAATAAATGGAGTAAGCGGAGCTGCACCCATTACATATTTTGACGCTACCAATTTCAAAACTCAGTTTGCATGTGAAGTGAAAAACTTCAATGTTGAGGATTATATTGAAAGAAAAGAAGCACGTAAAATGGATCGCTACGCTCAGTTTGCTATGGTTAGTGCTGCAGAAGCGATACAAAATTCAAGCTTAGACCTTGATGTTATAGATTTAGATAGAGCCGGAGTTATCTGGGGATCTGGAATTGGAGGATTAGATACTTTTCAAAATGAAGTAACTAATTTTGTTACTGGAAACGGTACTCCAAAATTCAATCCATTCTTTATACCAAAAATGATTGCTGATATTGCAGGTGGTCATATTTCTATGAAATACGGTTTAAGAGGACCAAACTTTACGACTGTTTCAGCGTGTGCGTCTTCTACAAATGCAATAATTGATGCTTTTAACTACATTCGTTTAGGGATGGCTGATGTTATGGTAACTGGAGGATCTGAAGCTGCTGTAACTATTGCAGGAATTGGAGGATTTAACGCTATGCATGCATTATCAACAAGAAATGATGATCCAAAAACAGCTTCAAGACCAATGGACAAAGACCGTGAAGGTTTTGTTTTAGGTGAAGGAGCTGGAGCAATAATTTTAGAAGAGTATGAGCACGCAAAAGCAAGAGGAGCTAAAATCTATTGTGAGATAGGTGGAGGTGGAATGTCTGCTGATGCGCACCATTTAACAGCGCCACATCCAGAAGGATTAGGAGCTATGAACGTTATGCGTAACTGTTTAAAAGATGCTGGATTAGAGCCTAAAGATGTTGATGTTGTAAACTTACATGGTACATCTACTCCATTAGGAGATATTGCTGAATCAAAAGCAATTTTAAAAGTATTTGGAGATCATGCTTATGAAATGAACCTTAATTCTACGAAGTCAATGACTGGTCACCTTTTAGGGGCTGCAGGAGTAATTGAGGCTATTTCAGTGATTCTTTCAATTGAACATGGAATTGTCCCTCCTACAATCAATCACTTCACAGATGATGAAGAGATTGATTCAAAACTAAACTTTACTTTTAATAAAGCGCAAAAACGCGATGTTAAAGTAGGTATGAGTAATACTTTTGGATTTGGAGGACATAATGCTTGTGTTCTTGTTAAGAAGTTAGAAGAGTAAAATCATCTCGAATGATGAAAAAGCTACTAAATAAAATTTTTAGAAATTCCCGTTCCTTCTCTAATGAAGACGGGAATTTTTGTCGTAATGTATGTCAGATTACAGGAATTAAGCCTGCAGAGATGTCGTATTACAAAGTAGCATTTACTCATCGATCTATGAACTTACTGGATGAAGCAGGTAATCCTATAAACTATGAGCGATTAGAGTTTTTAGGTGATGCTATGCTGGGCTCTGTTATAGCGTCTTATTTATATTTGGAGGTTCCAAGTGGAGATGAAGGGTATTTGACTAAAATGCGTTCTAAAATTGTAAGCAGAGAAAACTTGAACCATATTGGAAAAGGGTTGGATTTGATCTCGAATGTAGAAAGCAAAATGGGAAACCAACAGTTTGGAGAAAATATTCATGGAAACTTGTTGGAAGCGCTAATAGGTGCTATTTACTTAGACCGTGGGTATCCTGCTTGTGAAAAGTTTATTCACGAGAAATTGTTATCTACTGCAGCTGATATTCAAAAATTAGAAACAAAAATCACAAGTTATAAGAGTTTATTGATCGAGTGGTGTCAAAAAAGAAAGCATTCTTTTAAGTATGATACATTTGAAGAAGACACTGCAGAGGAATTAAAATACTTTGGAGTGAAACTCTATATTGATGATAAAGTTGTGGCACGTGCACGAGCTACATCAAAGAAAAAGGCAGAAGAAAAGGCGTCTCAGAGAGCTTATTTCGCTTTGCAAGAACAAATTCAGAAGTAAGATTATCTGACAATTCTTAACAATTTGATAATCTATGTTGTTGGCCATTCTTAGGTGCTGACAAAATAAAAGTTGTATATTTGTAATACAAACTACTCACATGGGTATAATAAAACATCGATTAGACGACTTTGATACTGAGGATTATAAACTAATAGCTATTCATTCTTCAAGAAAAGAAGATTATAAAGTAGTATATTTTATCAATTCTATTTTAAATATTTTTTTAGAGAGAAGTAAGAATGACGTCGACATCGTAACAGAAGAAGGTCGTGCTTCTTTTTCTTTTTTTGAGTATGAGGATTATGACCACCATGTATTTTGGAAGTTAGTATCCAATAAAGCCTTTTTAACCCCAGAATCAGGCGTGGATTCTCCGCTTTTCACAAGTGCTCATCATCCAATAACAAAGCAGGGATACTTAGTTCCAGAATTAAAAGTTGTAGACTATCTTATAAAAATAGAAGAAACTGATTACCAATTTGGCATTGGCACAATCATTGAGAAGTTAAATTCAATTAAAATAATCTCTACTGCTTATGAAATTAAGCAGGAGGATTTAAAAAATAAAAAAAACCTAATTTTTTAAAAATATGGTAATTCAAAAGAAAACAAAAATTGTAGCAACATTAGGACCAGCATCGAGTTCAAGAGAGGTGTTACATGATATGATAAAAGCTGGTGTAAATGTATTTAGAATCAATTTTTCACACGCAGATTATACAGATGTGCAAGAGAAAATTGACATAATTCGTTCACTAAATGCAGAATTTGGTTACACTACATCTATTTTAGGTGACTTACAAGGTCCTAAATTAAGAGTAGGTGTAATGGCTGAAGATGTAATCGTTAGCCCTGGAGATAGAATTATATTCTCTACTAAAGAAGAATTCAAAGGAGACGCTAATCGCGTTTATATGAATTATAAAAAATTCCCTACAGATGTAAAAGCTGGAGAACAGATTTTATTAGATGATGGGAAATTGATATTTGAAGTTGTTGAGACAAATCAAATTGATGAAGTAACAGCTAAAGTTATCCAAGGAGGACCACTTAAATCTAAAAAAGGAGTGAACCTTCCAATGACTAAGGTTTCATTACCTGCATTGACAGAAAAAGATATTAAAGACGCGATTTTTGCTTGTAAAATGCAAGTGGATTGGATGGCTTTATCTTTCGTTAGAACTCCTGAGGATTTAATGGACTTACAAGCATTAATTAACGAGCATTCAGACCATAAAATTCCAATTATTGCTAAAATTGAGAAGCCAGAAGCGGTTAAGAATATTAAGAAATTAGTAGCTTATTGTGATGGATTAATGGTAGCTCGTGGAGATTTAGGAGTTGAGATTCCTGCTCAAGAAGTTCCGTTAATTCAAAAAGAATTAGTTCACGTTGCTAAGAATGCAAGAATACCTGTTATTATTGCAACGCAAATGATGGAGACAATGATTTCAAGTTTGACTCCTACAAGAGCAGAGGTAAACGACGTTGCTAACTCAGTAATGGATGGAGCTGATGCTGTAATGTTATCTGGTGAAACTTCTGTAGGAAGTTACCCTGTACAAGTAATCGAGAAGATGACTCAAATTATTCAAAGTGTTGAGGATTCTCCAATGATTAATGTACCTCAAAGTGCTCCAACAATTAAAACAAATAGATACATTACTAAAAATATTTGTTACCACGCTGCATCAATGGCGAATGATATTGAAGCGAAAGCTATCTGTACATTAACGAATAGTGGATATACAGCATTCCAAATTTCTGCTTGGAGACCAAACAGTAATATTTTAGTATTCTCTTCTAATAAAAGAATCATTACACAATTAAACTTGTTATGGGGAGTTCAAGCTTTCTACTACGACAAGTTTGTAAGTACTGATGAAACTATTGAGGATATTAACCGTATGGTTGAAGAGAAAGGTTTTGCTAAGAAAGGTGATATGGTAATTAACCTTGCTGCAATGCCAATCATTGAAAAAGGTATGGTAAATACATTGCGTATTTCAGAAGTAAAATAATTACTTGGATTGATTTCTAAGTTTTATAATATAAACAGCTCATCAAAAGATGAGCTGTTTTTGTTTAAAGCAAAAAAACTCCGAAGTAATAATACTCCGGAGTTTTTATTTTAAGAGCTAAAAAATTATTTAGCTTCAGCAAATCTTCTAGAAACTTCAGTCCAGTTGATAACATTAAAGAAAGCAGTAATGTAATCAGGTCTGCGGTTTTGGTAGTTTAGGTAATAAGCGTGTTCCCAAACGTCCATTCCTAAGATTGGAGTACCACCACAAGCGACACCAGGCATAAGTGGGTTGTCTTGGTTTGGAGTACCACAAACTTCTAATTTACCGTCTTTAACACATAACCAAGCCCATCCAGAACCAAATTGTGTAGCACCTGCTTTAGAGAAAGCTTCTTTGAAGTTAGCGAAAGAACCAAAGTCTTTGTTGATTGCTTCAGCTAATTCTCCTGTAGGTTCTCCACCACCATTAGGTGTCATTACAGTCCAGAATAAGTTGTGGTTATAAAAACCTCCACCGTTATTACGTACAGCACCCTTAGTCATATCTAAATTCTTAAGGATTTCCTCAATAGACTTTCCTTCTAATTCAGTTCCTGCGATAGCAGCATTTAAATTAGTAGTGTAAGCATTGTGGTGTTTTGTATGGTGGATTTCCATTGTACGTGCATCAATATTTGGTTCTAATGCATCGTACGCATACGGTAGTTTTGGTAATTCGAAAGCCATAATTCGTATTATTTAAAGATTAGTATTATTTTTATTTCAAATTTAAACATTTTATAGTTAATACAGAAAAGTAGAATGTTTAATAAAAGTTAATGCCTAACAAAGTTAAAATGTCTGATAAGTCCTCATTCTCAATATATAACGCCTCTGCGGGGTCTGGTAAAACACATACCTTAGTGAAAGAATATCTGAAAATATTGCTATTAGATAGGCAGGATGATGCCTATAAAAAGATTTTAGCAATCACTTTTACTAATAAAGCAGTAGCGGAAATGAAGACAAGAGTTGTTTCTTGTTTAAATGGTTTCTCTCAAGAAGTTGTTCCAGATAAATATATTGGAATGTTTGAACAAGTCTTAGAGGAAACGGAATTAAAGCCTGATTTTGTGAGAGCAAAGTCTGGAAGGATTATCAAGAGTATTATTCATAATTATGCTTCGTTTGATATATCAACTATTGATAAGTTTACTCATAAAGTAATTCGCTCTTTTGCTTTTGATTTAGAATTGCCTATGTCTTTTGAAGTTTCGTTAGATTCTGATGAGTTACTACAAGAAGCTGTAGATGCTGTAATATCAAAGGCGGGAATTGATTTAGAATTGACTGATTTGTTGATTGATTTTTCAATTGACAAGGCAGATAATGATAAGAGTTGGGATATTAGTAAAGAGCTTAAAGATGTAGGTGCATTACTGCTAAATGAAAACAATAGGGATGAGATAGCGTTGTTTTCTGAGAAGACGTTAGATGATTTTGTAAAGGTTCGAGATTTCTTGAGAGAAGAAATAAAGCGAATTACAGAGGAAAGTAAGTCTTTAGGTCAGTCTATTTTGGATTTGATTGATGCAAAAGGAATAGATAAGACTTCTTTTTCAGGACAGTATTTTCCAAAACACGTTGAAAAAATTGTTTCTGATGCAGTAGGAGAATCTAAGCGTTATCACGAGTTTGATGATGTCAAAATTAAAAAGACGGCAAAAGATATAGAGCTTATAGAGGCATTCATAGGAGACTTCTTGCAAATATTGGCAGAGGTTTATGGAATGTACGCTAAACGAGCTTTTTATCAAGCATTTCTTAAGAATTTGACACCATTATCGCTTTTGAATACGCTTGGTCAAGAGATGGACAAGATTCAAGAAGAGAAAAACATATTATTTATTACTCAGTTTAATGCGATTATTCACGAGGAGATTCAAAATCAACCTGCGCCTTTTATTTATGAAAGGTTAGGGGAGCGTTATCATCACTTTTTTATAGATGAGTTTCAAGATACCTCAGAAATGCAATGGCAGAACTTAGTACCTTTAATTGATAATGCATTAGCAGGGCAGGATTTGGCAGGTACAAAGGGAAGTTTAATGATTGTTGGTGACCCTAAACAGTCTATTTACAGATGGCGTGGAGGTAAAGCAGAACAGTTTATTGCGTTGAGTAAAGATGAGAACCCCTTTTCTAATCCTGATAAGCAAACAGTTAACTTAGGGAAGAATTACCGTAGTTATGCTGAAGTGATTAACTTTAATAATGATTTGTTTAAAGATATTTCACGTAATTTTATTAATGAGGATTATAAAGATTTATATGAAAATAATAGCTATCAGGAAGTAAATAGCAAATCAGGAGGATATGTTTCAATAGAGTTTTTAGAAAAGGATAAGAATAGCGAAGAAGATGCAATTGAAAAAGATGAGCAATATGCTCAAGCAACTTTAGAGACTATCAATAGAATTTTAGCGCAAGGGTTTGATTTAAAAGATATTGTTATTCTAACTCGTAAGAGAAATCACGGGGTTGTTTTGGCAAATTATCTTACAGAAAATGGCGTAGAAATATTGTCTTCGGATTCGTTATTGATTAACAATGCAAGTGAAGTAAGGTTAATAATTAATGTTTTACGCTATTTAAAGAATGAGAAAGATTTAGAAGCTAAGATGATGCTTTTATATTATATAGCGAGTAAAAATAATCTTGGAAATAATAAGCATGATTTTATCAAAGAAGGATTGGTTATCACAGATGAACAAGAGTTCGCAGATTGGTTGAATTTACAGTCAGTGCCGATTTCTTTTTCATCATGTAGAGCGAAATCATTATATGATGCTGTGGAGGCTATTATTCATGCATTTATGCCTGATAAGAGTGCAAATTCATATGTGTTGTATTTCTTAGATTTAGTTTTAGAAAAGAGCTTAAAAAGTCAGTTTGGAATTAGTGATTTCATTGACTATTGGAATAGTAATTATCAGAAGTTTAGTATTCCAACACCAGAAGGAAGAAATGCAGTGCAAATAATGACTATTCACAAGTCTAAAGGATTAGAGTTTCCTGTAGTGATATTTCCTTTTGCAGAAGAAGATTATTCTCGTCCAAGTCGCGATAAACTATGGATTGATATTGATGCAGATGATGAGAATCTAACATTTCCAAAAGCACTTGTAGATTCCAAGAAAGAAGTTGTGGAATATGGACTTCTCGCTCAAGAGTTGTATGAGAAAAAAGAACAAGAGATGTTATTAGATAATGTCAATGTGCTTTATGTAGCTTTGACAAGGGCAGAGGAACAATTGTATGTTATTAGTTATAAGAATGTAACATCAAAAGGAGAATTTAAAAATAATCTATCTAAGTTTTTCCTTGATTTTCTTTTTACAAAAGGAGTGTATAGTGATGCAGAGCTAAAATATAGTTTTGGAGAAGAAGTTCGTTTGTCAGTTGCTCAAGAGATGGTAGAGGGAGAAGGAAGTAGGCTTATTATGCCGCCAAAACAAGCGTTGAACTTTGATGCTATTAAAATTGCCCAAAGAGAAGCGTTAATGTGGGACTCGGCAAACTTACAAGCCATCGAATATGGGAATTTAGTTCATAAATTGATGTCTTTTGTTTCGACTTTTAAAGATGTTGATGCTGTTATACAACAAGGTTTAGAAAATGGACTAATTCAAGAGAATCAAAAAGAAGATTTTGAGGAAATTGTTAAGAGAATAGTTTCACATCCTGAATTAGAAATTTTCTTTTTAGAGGATAATATTGTTTATAATGAGAGAGTTATTATAGAGCAATCGAAATGCAATACTATACCAGATAGGGTAGTTGTGAGAGGTAATGATGCGATGGTTTTGGATTATAAAACAGGTAAGGAGGAAGAGAAGTATAAGCAACAAGTAAATTCTTATGCTAAGTCTTTAGAAGAAATGGGATATAATGTAGTTAAAAAAGTATTGCTATATACCGGAGAAGATTTAAAAATAATACATTTGTAGTTAGTGAGTATTTAACAAACACAAAAAAATATAAGTATGTACGGAGAAATTAAGGGTTATCTTCAAAAGGAATTAGCCGCTATTGAAGAGAATGGTTTATTTAAAAAAGAGAGAATCATTACTTCTGCTCAAGGAGCTGAAATTACAGTGTCATCTGGTGATAAGGTTTTAAACTTTTGTGCAAATAACTATTTAGGTTTGTCTTCTCATCCAGAGGTTATTCAAGCAGCAAAAGATACATTAGATACACATGGTTTCGGGATGTCATCAGTGCGCTTTATTTGTGGAACTCAAGATATACACAAGCAATTAGAGCAGGCAGTTGCTGATTTTTATCAGACAGAAGATACAATTTTATATGCTGCTGCATTTGATGCGAATGGAGGAGTTTTTGAACCGTTATTAAGCGGAGAAGATGCTATTATCTCAGATAGTTTAAATCACGCGTCTATTATTGATGGTGTTCGTTTGTGTAAAGCAGCTCGTTATCGTTATGAAAATAACAATATGGCTGATTTAGAAGAGCAACTTATAAAAGCTAATGAAGCAGGACATAGATTTAAAATTATTGTAACAGATGGTGTGTTCTCTATGGATGGTTTAGTAGCGCCATTGGATAAGATTTGTGATTTAGCAGATAAATATGATGCCTTAGTTATGGTAGATGAATGTCATGCGGCAGGATTTATCGGAGCTACAGGTAAAGGAACTTTAGAGGCTAAAGGAGTGATGGGGCGTGTAGATATTATTACAGGTACATTTGGTAAAGCCTTAGGAGGAGCAATGGGAGGATATACTACTGGTAAAAAGGAAATTATTGAATTGCTAAGACAACGTTCACGTCCTTACCTATTCTCTAATTCATTGGCACCAATGATTGTAGGAGCTTCATTGAAAGTTTTTGAATTATTAAAGAACGATACTTCTTTACGCGATAAATTGGAGTGGAATACAAACTACTTCAAAAAAGGAATGAAAGATGCTGGTTTTGATATCATTGATGGAGACTCTGCTATCGTTCCGGTTATGCTTTATGATGCTAAATTATCACAAGATATGGCCAATAAACTGTTAGAAAAGGGTGTTTATGTGACAGGATTCTTCTATCCGGTAGTGCCACAAGGTAAGGCGAGAATACGCGTTCAATTGTCTGCTGCACATACGCAAAGCCACTTGGACAAAGCGATTCAAGCGTTTATTGAAGTTGGAAAAGAGTTAAATGTAATTTCTTAAAATTCCCTATAAAAATAAAAAATGCTATTCTTAACGAAATTTTTTGTAAATATTGTTTGAGAATTGTATTTTTGCTTATTATTACGGTAAAGTAAAAAATAAAAAGTTATGAAACATCTCAACAAATTATTT
>JASLGC010000060.1 GCA_030150335.1 Flavobacterium sp. | reverse complement strand
GGTGTCTATTGAAAACAGTAAGCTGAACCTTACTTGGAACTCTGATGCTGGTATTGGACTGTCTAAGGCAGATGATCGCTTAATCGCTATTGTTTATTCAGGAGTGAACAAGATGTTTTTCGTAGTTGAAAATCAAGCCACCCGTGCTGATGGAACTTTGAGCGCTGATATTCCAAGGACTTGGACGGGTACTGACAATTCGGTTTGGATTGTTTGGACCAGTGCTACTGAAAAGATTTGTAGTACAAGTGCTTATGTAGGTACGATGTAGGTTGTAGTTTTTATTGTAAGTTGGTTTAAATGTAATACCCCCACAGTGTGATGCTGTGGGGGTATTTTATATAGTAACTTTTGTCAAGTTAGCTTTTTTTATTTTTTGTAACATGAAAAAATAACGTGTTACAATTTTTACGTTTTTGTAACATGATCAAATAGGTTACAAGCCTTTAAATAACTACAACTATTGAAGTTGGAGATAGTTTGGTTAACTTTTTATAATTTCCTCTCTCAGTTTTTCTATTATATCAGCAATAACCTTTCTTCTTTTTACTGGCTTTATTAATTCAAAAACATACTCTTGTGAAAAGTCAAAGTACGCATAATTTTCTACTCTGTAAATAACCTTATAATCATCTTTCTCTTTAATCTTTTTATCTCTTCCTACGCTAAATCCTTTACCATCATTACACACGTAATAATGAATATTGTCAACGCTAAAGGTTAGTACCGTATTTATTTTTTTATCAGTATGCGTTAGCTTTGTAATTTGCTCTTTATCAATTTCATTTACTCGTGCTCTTTCTTTATAATTAGCCTCAATCGCTTCTTTTAATTCTGAATAAAAATCAAATACTATATGCCATTTGACGTGCATAAATTGTTCTTTAATAGAATGATATTTTGAATCCTCATTTGTGGTAGTCCAAAACTTAAAAGCTTCCTCTAAATTTTCTTCAAAAGATGAAACTTCTTGTAAGTCCAATGCTAATTTGTAATCGTTTAAAAACTCCGTAGTCGCTTGCTTATATTGTATTAAACCAACTTTAAAAATATTTTCTTCTAAACAGATATCAATACATTTACCTATCCAAGTTAAAACATACTTGATGTAATCTCTACATTGCAGTATTTCCTTTACCTCACTTGGAAATTCATCATAAAATGATGGTTTAGTATCTTTTACATTTAGATAAATAATGCTTGTAACTGTAAGACCATTACACGTAACTTTTTTGTAATAACGAGGTATTTGGTACTTGTGTGTACAAATGCCTTTTTCATCTTCTAAAACCTCATCTTTATTGCTATCACTTGCAAAGATTTTGTTTTCTATAATAATTGCTTGATTACTGCTATTTGTTATTAAAATATCAATATTATCTTCTTCTTTTTTAGTGTGTTCATCAGGCAATACGACTACACCTTCCAAATTATAATTAGTAATATTGAAATCTTTTAAAAACAACTTTAAAAAAATATCTCCTTGCCCATGTGAACCTTTGGGATTTAATAGAAAAGCAATAAAACGAGAATGTAAGTTTTTCTCTTCTGTCATTTTATACATCACTTTAAACCAATTAAATTGGTTATAATCTGATAGCTTATATTCTTCATTTATTCTATCTAACTCTCGAAAAAAACTACTTTTATTAACTTCCTGACTCATAAGCTTGATTTTATTTATTTTTCATTGTTATTAAGTGTAACTGAAAAAACTATCTGATTTGGGTATTTAAAATTAATTATTTCTACATTCAAACTTACATTAAGATCTTAAGAAAACTAAGGTCTATTATTCTAATGACTATATTTATTTAGTAAATAAACAATTGCTTTGCTGTTTTTAAAACAACCTAAAAACGGAGTGTAATACCTATGCTTTTTTAGGGGAGTTTTAGAGGGAGTATCTTATAAATAGAAACCCCCACAGTGGATGCTGTGGGGGTTTGTGCTATTTAATAATACCTAACTCTCTTTTCAACAATAAGAGAATTTAATTTATGCCTTTTCACTATGTATAAGTTATTTGTATATATATTCATCAATCTCCTCTAATCTTTTTTCAGCCTCATTTGTTTTCTCAGTCATACTTTTTACTTCAACTATTAATGAGTCTATCTTTCCTAATTGATCTATTTCATCTCTTTATTTTGTTAGCATCAAACATAACTCTATAAAAAATCAAATAGCCATCAAATTAAAACATATTAAAAATCAGCACATTATAATTTAAAAGTAAATATTATCAAATAAGCATCAAATAAGATTCCTGTAATAAAAGCTATTATCTTTATTTTTCAAAAGACAATATCAAGTGACAATTGTTTAAATCAAGATTAAAAATTAGCATAACAATAAAGGAGCTATTTAAAAAGAATTAGGGTGACCTTGCGGGACACCCTAATTCTTTTTAGTTTATAATGCATTTAATCTTTCTAATGTAATTCTTTTACCCTATCACCCTCACAAAAACCCCCAGTACTTTTAACTGAGTGGTTTCCTCATCTCTCAAATAGATCGGTGTATAATCTGGATTATTAGACAATGGCTTCAAAATAATCTCTGAATGTTGCCAAAGCTCATCTTCATAGGTTTTCTTACTCTCATACTCTTTGATAGTATAATGACCTCCCAATTCAGAATCCTGAATATCAATAGATTCAACCAAACAAATTAGCCCATTTCTACTACCTCCCATTGCCTTTTTAAATAAAGCAATAGATCCATTTGGAATAATTTTGTTCATTGATTCACCTACTACTTTACAGGCAAAATAATCTTCACTTACTTTAATACCTGCCTCTAATTCAATATACTTTATTTCATCAGGTTGTTGTAACTCACTAAAAGATCCAGCAGCAACTTCTAAGTTGTAATAAGGAATACATTGTTCATTAATTGGTTCATCAAATATCTGTAATGGAAGTGGTTCTTCTCTCCCTTTTCTAACAGGCAAAAATTGTTCAAAATATGCTCTTAAATTTTCATCACATATATACATATATGTACCTCTGATACCTCTTAGTAAAATTGTCTTATAAATATTTATGATGTAATTCTTAAGAACATTCACATCCTTTATTGTTTGCTTTCCATTCTTATCCTTATATAAATCAGGGTTCACTATAATTTCACCAAGCTCAGGATCGTATCCTATCTCAGGTCCTATGATAACCCCTATATAATTAAGATCATATCCTTGAATAGTATGTATACAACCTACTTCATTTATTGAGTTTTCAGAATTCACCCAATCTACCGCAACACTATTCCATTGCAGTGATGTATTATCAACTACTATATCAAATTTACTTTTATCATTTTTAGATATCCAATCCCATGCAAAGCCTGCTACTAACCGAGATAGACCATATACAGTTTCCTTATTCTGTATATCGGAAACCATCTGTTCTAAAGAATCATAAATAAAAACTTCATACTCACTTGAGGTATAACTTTTATCTGCTTGTAATTTTTTATCTAACAAATCATTGATAAAACGAACATACTGCTCACCACCTTTTACTCTAAATTGCGTGAGCAGTTTTTCATATCTTGTGTTTGGCAACTGTTTTAATGCCTCAAAATCTTCTTGCAAAACATCGGATGGTTTTATGCTTTGCTTTTCATCATAGAATAAAACTAACTTATCTGATTGCATTTGTGCCCATTCCAATTCTGAACTTGTTTCTTTATCCAGTCCTAATTGTAAACAGTACTCATCAAATTTACCATAATAAGCTCCTAAATTAACTCTTCGTCGTAAACGATGAGATTCATCTATAATCAAAATATCGTAATGACTCTTTACCATCTCAGCAGGTCCAATAACCATTTTGGCATTTAACCCTTGTATATTTTTAAAAACATTTGAAATTGTTTTTCTAAAGGAAGACATTGGAATAACTAAAGCCATTTTAAGATCACTATATCTTGCTCTAACTTGCTTTAATAAGTCAAGTAATTCAGTTTCTGAATCTTCAAAATCACTATAATTAAAATCTGATAGATCTGTCTTTAATAATTTAAATAAAAATATAGCTAAGATACTTTTTCCTGTCCCTGCTCCTCCTTCTATCAAACTAACCTTTGCATTATCGTCAAGTAAGCAGTTTAAAATTTTCTTTAAACCTTCAACTTGTCCAGATGATAAGCTTTTGTATGGAGAATACTTAAATAAGTCTGAATTGTCAATATATTCTAATGAATGCCTTGCAATTCCCATAGATCTTAAAGAATCCCAAATGCCTGTAAACAAAT
>JASLGC010000256.1 GCA_030150335.1 Flavobacterium sp. | reverse complement strand
GCCTCGAACCGCTTCTTTTATTGAATGCTGATGACGTCTAACATAACAAGTGATATAATCATATATAACTAAATGATAGACTATGGCATTTAATGACTACTTGAAAACAGAAGCTTTTTCATTTAAAACAATCTTACTTTACCTCGTAAAATGGACTTTCATTAGCGCTATTGCTGGTGCATTGATTGGCTCTGCTTCTGCTTTATTTCTATTCCTTTTAGAAACTGTAACAGACATCAGAACGAACACCCCTTATTTACTTTACTTTTTGCCCATAGGCGGGCTACTTGTTGGATTGATTTATCACTATTGGGGAGGTAGCGCAAATAAAGGAAACAATTTATTGATAGACGAATATCACTCCCCTACACATATAATCCCGTTCAAAATGACACCTTTGGTTCTGTTTGGCACTCTAATTACGCACTTATTTGGGGGTTCAGCGGGTAGAGAGGGAACCGCTGTGCAAATGGGTGGCGCTATTGCTGACCAATTCTCCAAACTTTTTAAGCTGACAAACGCCGATAGAAAAACCATTATACTTATTGGTGTTAGTGCAGGATTTGCTTCTGTTTTTGGAACTCCATTAGCAGGAACACTATTCGCATTGGAGTTAATGCTTGTTGGCAAGATAAAATACAAATCCTTCTACCCTGTTTTTATAGCAGCTATTATTGCGCATATAACATGCTTAACTTGGGGCATATCTCATACGGTTTACAAGATAGAGAGCATCCCTAATTTTACTCCTCTACTATTAATAAAGCTACTATTTGCTGCTGCCCTATTTGGAATAGCAGCTATCTTATTCATGAAAACCACTGACTTTTGGTCAAGCCTTTTTGCAAAATATATAGCATATCCTCCTTTGAGACCTTTTGCAGGAGGTATCCTTTTCATTATCCTAATACTAACCATTGGAGATAATAAATACTTGGGGTTAGGAGTACCGACTATTCTCGAATCGTTTGAACATAGCCAACAGTGGAATGTTTTTCTACTTAAAATATTCTTTACAGGACTAACTTTAGGAGCGGGATTTAAAGGCGGTGAAGTAACTCCCCTCTTTTTTATTGGTGCTGCTTTAGGTAGTTTCTTAGCTATCTATCTTGACTTACCGATTAGTTTCTTAGCGGCATTGGGGTTTGTTGCTGTTTTTTCTGGAGCTACGAAAACACCATGGGCTTGCACACTTATGGGAATTGAGCTATTTGGAGCGAACGCGGCTATCTATATTTGTCTGACATGTGTCGTCGCTTTTATGCTCTCAGGAAAACACAGTATCTACAAATCACAACGATTTTCATTGTGCTTAACAGATAAAAATAACTTGAAATAAAAATAACAAATACACAATATAAGTGCACATAAATCGCATATTTTCAATTAACTAATAGTAAATTAAGATATAATTATCATATTGTTATTTTTACTATTTTCGAATAGCAAAATTAAGGATACAAAAAGTCTTTAAATTCAAAATCTTTGCTACCTTTGCCCCGTATCTATGCTAAAATATTGATTGTTTTGAAAGTAGAAAAAAAGCTTCGAATAGAATCGAATTATTTTAGTAATGGAATAACTAAAAACACTAAAACTATTACAAACTAAACAACAAAAAGATTACATTAAATTCTATTTTATGTTTCACAAAAAATTTTTAAATCGATTTACATTTGGGCAATTAACTGTTGCTATTGTAGTACTTTATTTACTTTATTCTGTAGTATCTGTAGTTCTTTCTTTGAACCCTTTTCCTTCTACAGCAAGCATTGTTAACTTAGTTATTTCAGGTATTCTTTCAATCCTTGCATTTACAGACCTTACTCAAAATAAACATACAATTCGTAAAAACTACCCAATCTTTGCTCGTTTCAGATACATGTTTGAATCTATCAGACCTGAAATGCGTCAATACTTCTGGGAAGGTGAATTAGATGGTAAACCTTTCAATAGACGTGAGCGTTCTATCGTTTACCAAAGAGCGAAAAACGAAAAACAAACAGTGTCTTTCGGTATGCAAGATGACCCTAACCGTTTAGGTTACGAATGGGCTGCACACTCTGTATATCCAAAACACGTTGCTGATACTAACTTCAGAACATTAATCGGTAGTGACCAATGTACTCAACCTTATAGCGCAAGTGTTTACAACATTAGTGCAATGAGTTATGGTGCATTAAGTAAAAAAGCGATTACTGCTTTAAATGAAGGTGCTAAGATTGGTGGATTTGCTCACAATACAGGTGAGGGAGGTATTAGTAAATACCACCGTTCTGGAGGTGATTTAATCTGGCAAATTGGTACTGGATACTTTGGTTGTCGTGATGAAAAAGGTTTCTTTAGTGATGCTTTATTCGAAGAACGCGCTAACTATCCTGAAGTTAAAATGATTGAATTAAAACTTTCTCAAGGTGCTAAACCTGGACACGGAGGATTACTTCCTGCTGAAAAGAATACTCCTGAGATTGCTGCAATTAGAAGTATCACTCCGCATACTACTGTACACTCTCCTTCTGGACATAGTGCTTTTTCTAACCCTACAGAGTTAGTTCACTTTATAGCGAGACTTAGAAAATTAGCTAACGGTAAACCTATCGGATTTAAAATCTGTATTGGTAAAAAAGACGAGTTCTTAGATATCATTAATGCAATGGTTACTACTGGTATCCACCCTGACTTTATCACTATTGACGGTGCTGAAGGAGGAACTGGAGCTGCTCCATTAGAGTTTATTGATTACATGGGTATGGCATTAAACGATGCTTTAGTTTTTGCTAACAAAACATTAATCGAAAACGGATTAAGAGGTAAAGTAAAATTATTAGCTTCTGGACGTATTATTTCTGCATTTGATATTTCTAAAGCAATGGCTTTAGGTGCTGATGCTTGTTATAGTGCTCGTGGAATGATGTTCGCTTTAGGATGTATCCAAGCTTTACAGTGTGATAGCGGATATTGTCCTGTAGGTATTGCTACACAAGACGAGTCTCTTTACAAAGGTTTAGATGTAACTGATAAGAGAATGCGTGTTGCTAACTTCCACAAAAATACAATGAAAGCGTTAGGTGAATTTATTAGTGCTTGTGGTTTTGAAGACCCAAAACAAATTGACGCTAAAACTTTCCACAAACGTATTGAACATGGAGTTAACAAAACTTTCCAAGAGATGTACTTCGGAGAATTAGACACAAGAAAAAAACAAGCTTAATTATAGCTTACTAAATACAAAAAGACTGCAATAATATTGCGGTCTTTTTTTTTATCTTCGCTTTTCAATTCATAAGCCATTCATTTTGAAAATAAAACTAAAGCACTGGATTACCTTATTTGTTCTATCTCTTGTATGGGGTTCTTCTTTTATACTAATCAAAAGAGGTATTGAGTACTTTACACCTATTCAAGTAGGCGCCTTGAGAATAACCTTTGCAGGACTATTCTTATTGCCTATTTCGCTAAAGCACATTAAGAAGATGCCTAAGAAAAACTTTCAATGGTTGTTCTTAACAGCAGTAGTTGGTAGCTTTATTCCCATGTTCTTATTTCCAATTGCAGAAGTGCATTTAAATAGTTCTATAGCTGGAATATTAAATGCCCTGATGTCCATATTTGTAATTGTTCTGGGGGTATTTTTCTTTAAGTACAAAACACACTTGGGCGAAGTGATGGGAGTGCTATTGGCATTCATTGGTGTAGTTCTCTTACTACAATCACCTGAAAATAGCGTGGCTGTACCAAACGAATGGTTCTATCACCTACTTCTTATCATTGCAGCACTGATGTACGCTTACAGCGGCTTATTAACCCAAAAATACATGGGAGATATTCCTCCAATCGTATGGACTGCTTTTATTGAGTTCGTTTTATTAGTCCCTGCCTTGATTGTATTGATAGGTTCTGGTTTCTTTCAAACGATTATAGAACATCCAGAAGCGTTAAAAGGAATAGGTTTTGTGTTCTTATTAGCGCTATTCGGTAGTGCATTGGCTAATATCTTCTATTATAAATTAATCAACGAAACTAACGCCAGCTTTGCCTCTTCTGTTTCTTTACTTATGCCATTGATAGCATTTTGTTGGGGATTGTTAGACGGAGAGAATTTAGGTGCTCTACAGATATTTGGAGGGTTGCTAATTATAGCAGGATTGTACTTTGGTAGAAAAAATATCAAGTTACCTAAACTGAAAAAGGTAACCGAGAAAGCATAAAAAAAGGGAAAGATTGACGTCTTTCCCTTTTTTGATATATCTGATTATTTAATCAAATGGTAAATTATCTAAATCAACATTACCACCTGTTAATATAATACCTACTTTTTTACCACTAAATTGTGGGCGTTCCTTAATTAACACTGCTAATGCTACTGCACTACTTGGTTCTACAATGATTTTCATTCGCTCCCAAATAACGCGCATTGCACTGACAATTTCATTCTCACGAACTCTTACAATACTCTCCACATTGTCTTTAATAATCGGAAATGTAATATCTCCTAATTGAGTGCGCAAACCATCAGCAATTGTATCAATTGTCAAATTGCCTTCTATTTGTCCACTTAACAAAGACCTGTAAGCATCATCTGCCTCAAGAGGTTCTCCCCCAATTACAACGATTCCTTCTTTACCAAAGTGTTTTGCTGCAAGTGATGTTCCTGCAATAAGCCCACCACCACCAATTGGTGTAATAATTACATCTAAGTCTGGATGGTCTTCCAAAAACTCCATGGTAGCAGTTCCTTGTCCCAGAATTACGTTCATATCATTAGACGGATGGATAAATGTAGCTCCTGTTTCATCCATGATTTGCTTACTCACGCGTTCTCTTGATTCCATTGATGGTGAACACTCGTGAATATCTCCTCCGTACACCATTACAGCATTTCTCTTTACTGCAGGCGCATCGTGAGGCATGACTACGTAACACTTTACATTCAAATAGCGACACGCTAAAGCCAATGCTTGAGCAAAGTTTCCTGATGAATGCGTGATAACTCCTTTTTCTCTTTGTTCGTCACTTAATTGTAGAACAGAATTAATTGCACCTCGCATTTTAAATGCACCAGCACGTTGAAAGTTTTCACATTTAAAATACAAATCACTACCCAAAAAGTTCTCTATATGCCCTGACTCCATAATCGGAGTATTGTGTATATACGGCTTAATACGCTCGTGACAAGCTATCAATTCTTGTTTCATAAATCGCTGATTTTATAAAGAAAAAACTCCCAATCCGAAGACTGGGAGTTCAATAAAGTTTTATCTTATTTTACGTCCATTAATTCTACGTCGAAAACTAAAGTTGCGTTTGGTGGAATAACTCCTCCTGCACCGTTTTCACCGTATCCTAAGTAAGAAGGAATAATGAATCTTGCTTTATCTCCAACATGTAACAAAGAAATACCTTCGTCCCATCCTTCGATAACATATCCTTGTCCTAAAGGAAACTCGATTGGTTTTTTACGTTTGTAAGAGTTATCAAACTCTTTACCGTCTGCTAAAGCACCTTTGTAGTGTACAGAAACAGTTTTACCTTTCTCTGCTTTTTTACCAGTACCGTTAACAATCATTTGGTAACGTAAACCACTTTCTGTAGTTTCGAATCCAGCTGCTAATTCTTCAACAGCTGCGTCAGCTTTAGCTTTCGCCTCAACCATTCTTCTTTCTCTTGCTCCTTCGAAAACTCTGAAAGCTTCAATTGCATTGAATTTCTCAGCTTCTGCACCAACTCTAACGATTTCAATTGAAGTTAATTCATCTCCTTGAGCTACTGCATCAACTACATCTTGTCCAGAAACAACGTGTCCAAAAACAGTGTGTTTTCCGTCTAACCATGGAGTTGCAACGTGAGTAATGAAGAACTGAGAACCGTTTGTTCCAGGTCCTGCATTAGCCATAGATAATACTCCTGGTTTATCATGTCTTAATGAAGGGTGAAATTCATCATCAAATTGATAACCTGGTCCACCTGAACCTGTACCTTGAGGACATCCTCCTTGAATCATAAAGTCTGGAATAACTCTATGGAATTTCAATCCATCATAGTAAGGTGTTCCTTGTTTACGAGCGCTATTCTCAAGATTACCTTCAGCTAAAGCCACGAAGTTACCTACTGTACCTGGTGTTTTATCCTCAGTTAACTTTACTAAAATCTCTCCTTTTGACGTGTTAAACTTTGCGTAAATACCGTTTTCCATTGTTTATTATATTTTGCATTTAAAATGACGTTTTCTCCCAATAGGAAAAAACTGTTTTATACTTCCTAATTTCTTCTTGAGCGTAGATAAATTATAAAAGACATAGCCGCTAAAGCCATTCCTCCAATACATACTCCTCCCCATCCGAAATATTTCCACAAATATAAACCAAAAGCCGAGCCAAACGCAGTTCCCAAGAAACTAAATGACATATAGACAGTATTTAATCTATTTCTCGCTTCTGGTAATAAAGAGTAAATACGCGTTTGATTAGATACGTGAATAGTCTGTAAACCCAAGTCAATCAAGATAATACCAACAATCAAACCGATTACAGAGGTACTCGAAAAGTAAAAAACAACAAAACTAAAGAATGTCATAAGTATGCCATAAAGTATCAATTTTCTCGCTCCTCCTGCTCCACCAATTTTTCCTACTAAAGGCGCTGCAAAAGCTCCACAAGCTCCAATCAGTCCAAACGAACCTATCAATGCTGAGTCGTAACCAAAGGGTTCGTTGTGCAATAGCAAAACCATAGTAGTCCAAAATGCTCCAAATTGAGCAAATGCCAAACTCGTAATTCCCGTTGCTTCTCGTAGTATAGGTTCTTGTTTTATTAATACAAATAAGGACTTATATAAGTCTATGATATTCCCTGTAAACACAGGTTTATTGTGTGGTAACCTAATTTGAATCATTATTACCAAAATAACACTTACGGCAGTAGCAATCCAGAACATACCTCTCCATCCTAACCATACTCCTACAAAACCACTTATTGTTCTTGAAAACAATATTCCAATTAACAGCCCACTGACAACAGTACCTATTACCTTTCCTCTTTGTTCATCTGATGATAAACTCGCAGCCATCGGCAATACTAACTGAGGCACGATAGATGTAGCTCCTAATATAAAACTGATAATTTGCAACACAAGGAAGTTCTTTACTACAGCTGTTAAGGCTAAGGCTATTGTAGCTAAAATAGTAGTGAATATAATCTGCTTTTTACGTTCTAACTTGTCACCAAGAGGAATCATCAAAAACATCCCAATAGCATATCCTGCTTGTGTTAAATAGGTCAATGTTCCTGCTGATGATTCTGATACGCCAAACTCATCCGCAATCAAGGGTATTAATGGTTGACAATAATATAAATTTGCTACAATTAACCCCGTAATTGCAGCCATAAATAAAACATTTGATTTAGATAAACTCATGTTGCAAAAGTATAGCTATTCCGAAAAACAATTCTAATGCCAAAAAGCCAAATAGATAATATTTACAACTCTTTGATAAATATCGTAACAATTAGTTCGCTTCTCTACCTAAACTAAAGAGTTACAAAAAAATGCTAAAAAACTATATATCTATCGGTTAATTGATATTTTTGCCAAAAAAACTTGAAGAACCTTATATTCTTATTAGTTGCTATTTTACTTGAAACAATAGCAACAAGTACGTTAAAAGCAAGCCATAACTTTACAAAGTTAATCCCCTCAATTGTGACTATTGTAGGGTATGCCGGTGCTTTTTACTTTTTGAGCTTAACCTTGCGCACTATTCCAATTGGCATCGCTTATGCCTTGTGGTCAGGGATTGGAATTGTATTAGTAACCGTAGCTGCTTACTTTATTTACAAACAAAAATTGGACGTTCCCGCATTAATAGGGATTGCCTTTATTATCGTAGGAGTAATCATCATTCAACTATTTTCAAAAAGCCAGGCACATTAATACAATTTTGTTAACTAAGATTTCGATTGTACATTTGCCAAAATTTCACATTTATTATGCGCATAGATATTATTTCAGTTTTACCAGAACTAATAGAAAGTCCTTTTCAAGCTTCTATTTTAAAAAGAGCAATTACTAAAGGATTAGTAGAAGTACATTTTCACAAC
>JASLGC010000165.1 GCA_030150335.1 Flavobacterium sp. | reverse complement strand
AAACCAACAGAGTTTTTCGATGTAGTTCTGGATAATACAGAAGACTACATTGCCTTTGATTTGAAAAACGAAATGAACGTAAATGGATCTGTAGATTTTAAAGATGGGATCATTAAAGTGGACTCTCTAAAAGGGGCACTTACTTTTCATCAAGGTTCTAAAGCAATTAACCCAACAGATAATAGTCATGCTGAAGGGTTTGTTGAGAAAATTGGAAGTGAAGAATTTCAATATCCAAAAGGAGATAAAGGTATTTACCGTTATGCACGTATTAGTGCGCCTGCAAATGCAGGAGAAGCATACGAAGGTAAGTATTCTTTAGATGATAAAAATTTCTTTAGAGCTCGTTCAGGTAAATCAGGAGTTATAAATTTGTTAGACGAACGCGAGTATTGGACTGTCGATCGTATAAATGGTGAAAGTGGTATTATGCTAACGTTAAGTTGGGATGAGCGCACAACACCGTCAGAGTTATTAAAAAATCCTGAAAAAGACCTGCATATTGTTCGTTGGGATGCAAGACAACAGGTGTGGGTTGACGAAGGTGGAGTGGTTGACCTTGACAAAAAGGAGATAACTACAGCTGCTTCTGTCAAGGGATATGGATTTTTCACACTCGCCACTGTTAAAAATGAGATGTTGTTGGATGGTGATATAGTTATTTATAACTTAGTAACGCCAAATGGTGATGACAAGAACGATTATTTTATAATTGACAACATCAATAAGTTTCCAAATAATACAGTTGAAATTTTTAACCGCTGGGGGGTGAAGGTTTACGAAACAAAGGCTTATGATAGTAATGGAAATGTATTCCGTGGTTATTCGGAAGGTCGTGTTACGGTAAATAAAAATGAACAGTTACCAACAGGTACGTATTTTTATATTGTGAGTTATGAATACAAAGATGCTCATGGTTCAAAAATGATTAAGAAATCCGGGTATTTACATTTAGACAATAACTAAGAAAAAGAATTAATGAAAATTCAACATAAAATAAAAAAGATTGGAATTAGCCTGCTTGCAGTGGGCTGTTTCACTCAAATGCAAGCACAGCAAGATCCTCAATTCACACAGTACATGTATAACACTAATAATATTAACCCCGCTTATGCTGGGTCAAGAGGTGTTCTTAGTGTGTTTGGAATGTATAGAACACAGTGGGTAGGATTAGATGGTGCTCCAAAAACAGCCAATGTTTCTGTATCTACTCCTTTAGGGGAAAGTGGATTAGGGTTAGGGGTGAATTTCACTAATGACCGATTAGGAGCAATGGCTGAAAATAATATTTCTGTTGACTTATCTTATGCTGTTGATTTGAATAGAGATTATAAATTAGCGTTTGGATTAAAGGGAACGGCTAACTTATTAGATGTTGATTATACGAAGTTAAATATATTTCATCCTGTTACTGAACTAAATATTAACAATAAGTTTACACCTAATTTAGGAGCAGGTATCTATTTATATTCTGACAAAGCATATTTAGGTTTTTCGATTCCTAATTTCTTGACAACTGATCGTTATGATGATAATGACGTGGAGACGTTACGTCAGAAAGCTCATTATTATTTTATGGGAGGTTATGTGTTTGATCTAAGTAGAGATGTGAAATTCAAGCCAGCTTTCTTAGCTAAAGCAGTAGAAGGAGCACCATTGCAAGTGGACTTAACGGCTAACTTCTTAATTGTTGATAAATTTACTGTTGGAGCTGCTTATCGTTGGGATGCATCAGTTAGTGCTTTGGCAGGTTTTCAAATTAATGACAACTTGTTCATAGGATATTCTTACGATGCTGATACAACGTCTTTGAAAAATTATAATTCTGGATCTCATGAAATCTTCATGCGATTTGATATTTTTAGTCGTTCAGGTAGAATTAATACTCCGAGATTCTTCTAAGAAAATAAAGGCAAAACAAATTATTGCCTAAACAAGTTTTGAATCAAATAACCTTATATTAGATTAATTGAGAGCCTCCTTTTGGAGGCTCTTTATACTAAGGTGAAAAATATAATTATAAAAGGAAAACAATCTTTAGTTTTCAATTAAGTATAGAACATCCCCCTAAAAAGTGTTCTATAATTGTTTAATAAATCCCCACTTTTAAATTATGCAGTTAAAGAGTGAGAGAACTATCTCTCAATTTCAACTTCTGATTGTCTTATCAATATTTATTTTTATTTATAGTATTATCTCTAAGTTCATAGATGCTCCTTTGTATTTTATTTATTTAGAAGGTTTTTTATTGTTGATATTTTTAAAGAGAAGAACAGGAAAAAAAAACCATATTCGTTTTGGTATCTTTCTATTAGTCTTTTTTAGCACTTTATTTTATTTGTTATATTATAATCACATGTACTTACTTGCGGCTGTGGTTTGTTGTAATGTGACGAATATTTTATGTCTGTTAAACGAGATAAAGACAGTGCAAGAAAAGAAAAATGTAGTGACATCGTTAGAGTTAAATTATGTTCTGGTAGTTACGTTTGTACTAATAACTGCAACAACTGTTAACTTTTCTAAATTAACCTATATCTATCACGATCTTGAGTATAATGATGTGTTTGAGTATTTCTTTTTTACAACAGTTATTTTTGGTCTTATTTATTCGGTAGGTACATTGATTAGATTGGCTTATTGTGATTGTCACGAGGTAGTAGGTTTGAATCAATCTCTAATGGTGATAGATAAAGTGAAGCCTTCGTTGAGTTATAATACATTGCCTATTTGCAATGAAAATAGTCGAAAGGTAGTTGAGTTTTTTGAAAGCAGTACCTTATTTCTTGATAGAGATTTTACTGTGGATATGCTGGCAAAAGAAATTGGGTTGACAAAAACTCAGTTGTCTGAAACCCTAAATAAAACAATGGGAGTGAATTTTTATAACTTAGTGGCGAGCTATCGTATTAAGTATGCAAAACAACTTCTTGAGGAAAGACACGATATTTTGATTGATGGTATTATTGTAAATACAGGATTCAATTCTAAAACAACATTTAATAAATACTTTAAGCATTTTGTGGGTATAACACCGACTGAGTTTAGAAATAAAGTAATGAATAATGAAATATAAGTACCAAGTGTACTTTAATATACAAAGGGATTTTGCGTGATGTGAAGTCCCTTTTTTTGTATAGGTTTTTGCTGTTTAGTTTGATTTACGGAGTCAATCTTGCCATTTGTAAAAAGTGGATGTGAGGTTGGTTGAGGCAACCTTTGCTAATTAATTATTAAACAGTATTTATTTATAGAATGTATATTCTTAAGCTATGTAATAACTTCAAGCACATGTATCGAGATAAAACACTTATATAAGAAATAACTTTACCATACTTTATTTAGTTGCTTATTTACTTACATCAAAAAGAACATCTATTCAAAATAAAGTCGTTTATAAAAATTATTCCAAGACTGTTCAGCAAGCATAATAATTTACATTTTGACATAATATCATAAAGAACTTGTTTGTGTTTTCTTTGTAAAAAGGGGGGGGCATCAAGTAAATACGGGCAATTTGTTGTCAATGCGGATAGGATAGATATTTAAGGAACGTTTAGTTGTTGAAGTGTAGTTGAGAAGTTGTGGGAGCAAGGAATAGATGGATTAAAATGTCAAGATTGTTGTTTGCTAACTTTTGCAATTCTAAGCTTCTTATTTTTGTTTTTTGAATATGTACTAATCAACTGTATTATAGTTGAGAAGGGATTAATTTGGAGCCTTTTTAAGGTAGTTTACAATTTATAATTGAAATATATGGGTGTCATCAATTCTTATTTTGCGAATACGCTCTTGTTGTTTTTTTGCAGATTGTTTTAAACTTTAAAATTAATTTTTTGCATGTGTTTAAATTATTGTTAATACTGCATAAAATCTCGTAATGAACGCTTTCAAAATATGATATTTTAAATAGATACCCTATATTTGGGAAGCAAAAAAAATGAAATATGAAAATTTTAATATCGCCAGCGAAGAGTTTAGATTATACTACGGAAGTGCCAGTGCTTACAAGTACAAAGCCTGCTTTTGTGAAGGAATCTAAAGAAATTAATGAGGTACTGAAGTCAAAGACTCCAATGGATTTAGAAGCGTTAATGAAAATTTCAGGGAATTTAGCTGAATTAAATTGGAAGCGAAATCAAGAAAGAGCCTTTGTAAAGAAAGAGGGGAATGAAAAAGACTTTAGACAGGCAGTTTATGCATTTAACGGAGATGTGTATGGAGGGTTAGATGCCTACTCGTTAGAAGAAAATAAAATTGAAGAATTACAAAATAAACTTAGGATTTTATCTGGATTATATGGTATATTGAAACCGCTTGATGAGATAGAACCTTATCGTTTAGAAATGGGGACTAAGATGCCTGTGGGGATGAATGCAAACCTATATGAATTTTGGAAACCAATCATTGCTGAGTCATTAAATAAAGAAATGAAACAAGGGGAGCTTTTAGTGAACCTGGCAAGTAATGAGTACTTTAGTGCTGTGGATAAAAAGGCATTAAAAGCGACATTGGTTACTCCAGAATTTAAAGAGTTAAGAGACGGAAAACTAAAAGTGATTAGTTTTTATGCTAAAAAGGCAAGAGGGATGATGGTTCGCTATATTATTGATAATAATGTAGAAGATATGGACGGCTTGAAAAAGTTTAATGTAGATGGATATGCTTGGAGTGAGGGAGAATCGACAGAAAACAAATTAGTGTTTACAAGATAAATTTATATTATACCACCAACAATAACTTATGGAAGCAGTACATTACATTAGCTCAGATGTATTTACAATTGAGAAATTAAATGAAATATTAACACAGGGTAAAAAAATTCAATTGTCTGAAGAAGCTCGTGCAAACATTGAAAATTGTCGCACTTATTTAGATGAGAAAATGGCTACTCATAAAGAACCTATTTATGGGATTAATACAGGGTTCGGTTCTTTGTGTAATGTAAAAATTGACAATGAAAATTTGTCTCATTTACAAGAGAACTTAATGAAATCTCACGCTTGTGGAACTGGTGAATTGGTTCCAGAAGAAATTATTAAAATTATGTTGTTGCTTAAAGTGAAATCTTTGAGCTATGGTAATTCGGGTGTTCAATTGGAAACAGTTGAGCGTTTGATTGATTTTTATAACAATGATATTCTGCCAGTAGTATATACGCAGGGTTCTTTAGGTGCTTCTGGAGATTTGGCGCCTTTAGCTCACTTGTCATTGCCGTTAATTGGTGAGGGTGAAGTGTATGCTGATGGATTCCGTCAGCCTGCTAACAAAGTGCTTGAAAAATATGGTTGGTCGCCAATTAAAATGAAGTCAAAGGAAGGATTGGCGTTGTTAAATGGGACTCAATTTATGAGTGCATACGGTTGTTATGTGATGATTAAATCTAAGCGTTTGTCTTATTTAGCTGACGTGATTGGAGCAGTTTCTTTAGAAGGATTTGATGGTAGAATTGAACCGTTTAACGAGTTGATTCATTTCGTAAGACCTCATAAAGGACAAATTGAAACTGCGCAATTCTTCAATGAAATGCTGGATGGTTCGGAGTTGATTAAACGTGAAAAGGAGCATGTGCAAGATCCGTATTCTTTCAGATGTATTCCTCAAGTACATGGTGCTTCAAAGGATGCAATTGATTACGTGGATCGCGTGTTTAAAACGGAGATTAACTCTGTTACTGATAATCCAAATGTGTTCTATAAAGAAGACGTTATCGTGTCAGGAGGTAACTTCCACGGACAGCCATTGGCTTTAGCATTAGACTTTTTAGGTATTGCATTAGCTGAATTGGGTAGTATTTCAGAACGTAGAACGTATCAGTTGATATCAGGATTAAGAGGATTGCCTGCTTTCTTGGTTTCTAATCCAGGATTAAACTCAGGATTTATGATTCCACAGTACACTGCTGCGAGTATTGTTAGTCAAAATAAGCAGTTAGCTACTCCGTCAAGCGTTGATAGTATTGTGTCAAGTAATGGACAGGAGGATCACGTGAGTATGGGGGCAAATGGAGCTACAAAAGCATTGCGTATTGTTGAAAACTTAGAGCGTATTTTAGCGATTGAGTTGATGAATGCTACTCAAGCATTGGAGTTTAGAAGACCTGCAAAATCAAGTGACTTTATTGAGTCGTTTGTAAAAATATACAGAGAAGAAGTGCCATTTGTAGATGTAGATCGCATCTTACACTATGACATTGAAAAATCTATTGCTTTTTTAAACTCTTTTCAAATTGATTTAGATGCTTAAAAAGTAAAAAAGTAACGTATTTGTTAATAAAAGCCGTATCTTTTCGTATGAAATGGATACGGCTTTTATTATATTGCTATATTTGTATGTGTTTATCAAAAAAACAATAGTCATTGAGTAATTTAAATAAACTTAAGATATTAAATGATCCTATCTATGGATTCATTTCTATTCCAAATTCTTTAGTGTACGATTTAATCGAACACCCTTACTTTCAACGATTGAGAAGAATATCTCAAATGGGAGTGTCTTATCTTGTTTATCCAGGAGCACATCACACACGTTTTCATCACGCTTTGGGCTGTATGCATTTGATGCAGAAAGCTGTTCAGGTTCTTCGCTTTAAAAATGTTAGCATTTCTGAAGAGGAAGAGAATGCGCTTTATGTAGCTATTTTATTGCATGATATTGGTCATGGACCTTTTTCTCATGCTATGGAAGAAAGTATTGTAGAAGGGGTGCATCATGAGGAAATATCGATTCTGTTCATGAATCGTTTGAATCAAGAGTTTGATGGACAGTTGAGTTTAGCTATTGAAATATTCCAAGGAAGATATCACCGTAAGTTTATGTTGCAATTGATCTCAGGTCAATTGGATATGGATAGAATGGATTATTTGAAAAGGGATAGCTTCTACAGCGGTGTTGCGGAAGGGAACATCAATTCTGAGCGATTGATTCAAATGCTGAATGTAGTCAATGATGAGTTGGTCGTAGAGGAGAAGGGAATTTACTCGGTGGAAATGTTTTTGATAGCACGCCGATTAATGTATTGGCAAGCATATCTACACAAAACAAGCGTTTGTGCAGAGTTAATCTTAGTACGTATTCTGAAAAGAGCAAAAGAGTTAACGCATAAGGGTGTTGAACTTTGGTGTAGTGAATCTCTATTGTTTTTCTTGAAAAACCATGTAGAAGAGGAAGATTTTGACACTAAGGCTTTGGAGAAGTTTGCCCTGTTAGATGATTCTGATATTATGGGAGCTTTGAAGTCATGGCAGTTTCATAAGGATTTTATCCTATCTGAATTGAGTAAAATGATTGTTAATCGTGAATTGCTTAGAATAGAGATTGTATCGGATAAAGAAGAGACAAAAGCAAAAATGCATGTTATGTTAGATAAGATTACTGCTAAATATGGTATATCTAACGAGGCAGCAAAATACTTTGTTTTTAAAGGTAAGGTTGAAAACCAAGCGTATAGTAAAAGTAAAGAACCTATCATGATTTTAAAGAAAGATGGAACAGTAAAAGATGTTTTGTCAGTTTCAGACGAGTTAAACTTAAAGTCACTAACGAAATTAGTAACAAAGTACTTTGTTTGTTACCCAAAAAACGTTTTTGAAAGTTAAGTTTCAATTATATTTTATATTTTTGCCACAATGAAAATAGCAGCAGAACAAATAGCGTCGGTATTAGGAGGTGAGATTGTAGGAAATCCTGCAGTTGAAGTAAGTACTTTGGCTAAAATTGAGGAAGGAACTGAAGGGTCTATTTCTTTTTTAGCGAATCCTAAATACATACATCATATTTATACTACCAAAGCTTCGGTAGTTATTGTTAATAATACATTTGAACCAGAACATCCAATTGAAGCGACTTTAATTAAGGTTGATGATGCATATAAAGCGTTTTCTAAATTATTAGAGTACTATAATCAAGTTAAATTAATGAAGTCTGGTATTGAACAACCATCAGTAATATCTGAAGGTGTTGAATACGGAGATGATTTATATTTAGGTAGTTTTTGCTATTTAGGTAAGAATGTAAAGATTGGTAAGAATGTAAAAATATATCCAAATTCTTTTGTTGGTGATAACGTAAAAATAGGGGACAACACAATTTTATTTGCTGGTGTTCGTATCTATTCTGAAACTGTTATTGGTAATAATTGTACAATTCACGCAGGTGTAATTGTTGGTTCGGATGGATTTGGATTTGCACCAAACGCTGATGGAACTTTTAGTAAAGTGCCTCAAATTGGAAATGTAATCATTGAGGATAACGTTGAAATAGGTTCAGCTACGACAATAGATCGTGCTACTTTAGGATCTACAGTTATTCGCAAAGGTGTGAAATTAGATAATCAAATTCAGATTGCTCACAACGTTGAGATTGGTGAAAATACAGTTATTGCATCACAAACAGGGATTGCGGGATCAACTAAAATTGGTAAAAACTGTCTTATTGGAGGACAAGTTGGTATCGTTGGTCACATTGTGATTGGTGATAACGTAAGAATCCAAGCTCAGTCAGGAGTAAGTAAGAATTTAGAGAATAATTCTGCAGTACAAGGGTCTCCTGCTTTAGGGCATAGTGACTTTTTACGTTCATATAGTCATTTCAAAAACTTGACTAAGATTGTGAACGAAGTAGAAGATTTAAAAAAGAAAATATAATTATAGTCTATCAAATACTTAAAGAGATTTAATTATGGTTAAACAGAAAACCATCCAGAATGAAGTAACATTAAAGGGTGTTGGATTACATACAGGTCAGGAAGTTATCATGACTATTAAGCCAGCTCCAGTAAACAATGGATTTACGTTCGTTCGTATGGATTTGGAAGGGCATCCTGTGATTGAAGCAGATGCAAATTATGTTGTGACTACACAACGTGGTACAAACCTTGAGAAAAGAGGTGTTAAAATTCAAACAACAGAGCACGTATTAGCGGCTTTTGTTGGATGTGATTTGGATAATGTTATTATCGAATTGAACGCATCTGAGCCACCTATTATGGATGGGTCTTCTAAATACTTTGTTGAAGCTGTAGAAAAAGCAGGTGTTGTAGAACAAGATGCTGAGCGTGAAGAGTATATTGTAAAAGAGGTTATCTCTTTTGTGGATGAAGCTACTGGTAGTGAAATCATCGTTATGCCTTCTGATAGCTACCAAGTTACTGCAATGGTAGACTTTGGAACTAAAGTATTGGGTACTCAAAATGCTACTCTTAAATCTATGAGTGATTTTAAAGAGGAGATTTCTGAAGCGCGTACATTTAGTTTCTTACACGAATTAGAAGCATTGTTGGCTCATGGATTAATTAAAGGAGGTGATTTAAATAACGCTATTGTTTACGTGGATAAAGAGATTTCTCCTGAGACAATGGAACATTTGAAAAAAGCTTTTGGTAAAGACGAAATTAGCGTTAAACCAAATGGTGTTTTAGATAATCTTACTTTGCATTATCCAAACGAGGCAGCTCGTCATAAATTATTAGACGTTATTGGAGATTTAGCTTTAAT
>JASLGC010000161.1 GCA_030150335.1 Flavobacterium sp. | reverse complement strand
TCTGGGAAATATTCCACCTCCTAAGAATATTGGACAGTTTGATTATAAAGCTTATTCAGAGCACAAGGGAGTTTACTTTCAACTTTATGGGAATGACTATGTAAAAGTAGGCAGGGCCAAGGGTATTAAATATGAAATATTGCGTTGGCGTTTTTATCTAATTAATGAAGTTAAAAATAGCCATTATTTGAGTGTGAATGCAAAAGGATTATTGAATGCTTTAATATTGGGAAAACGAAGTGATATTGACAAAGGAGTTTTAGAGCAGTTCAAAGAACTTGGTGTAATGCATATTCTTGCCATATCCGGGTTGCACGTTGGATTAATCTACTTGCTTTTGATGACAGTATTTGGTTTTCTTAGACCAATTAGCAAGCAGATAATAGTTGTCTTATTACTTTGGTTTTTTGTCTTTCTGTCCGGTTTTTCCCCTTCAGTATTTCGAGCTGTTTTTATGTTTACGATTTTCTCAATTGCGAAAATAATACGTAGGGAGCAGTCGTTAGAACACAACGTAGGTTTGGCGTTGTTTTTTAGTTTATTCTTTTACCCAAGTTGGGTGATTGATATTGGGTTTCAATTGAGTTATTTGGCTGTAGTAAGCATTGTATATATACTACCACTGTTTAATAATTTGTATAGTAGTAATCGCCTATTGAAATATGTACAAGGTATTGTCTATGTTTCAGTCAGTGTACAATTAGGGTTAATAGCCATTCAACTGTTTTACTTTAAACAGTTTTCATTGCTTTTTTTAGTAGGTAATTTGATTGTTATCCCGATTGTGACGGTCTTGATAGTCTTGGGAATTCTTTATTTTCTAACGATTGGAATAGGTGTGCTTAATCAAGTTGTTGGTGTAATGTTTAACCTATTGACAGATTTGATGTATCAGAGTATCGGATATCTGTACCGATTAGATTTACTTACGATTAGAAACGTTCAGCTAAGCATTGCGCAAGTGTTTATTCTTTTAGGACTCTTAGTATGTGTCATGTTGAGTTGTTACCGTAAAACGCGTGTTTTTGTTTTAAGTAGTTTTTTATTGTTTTTTACTTTTCAAGTAGTAGAAAAACGAAAGGTAGTGATGCTTGATACGCAAATGGAATACATTGTGCCGTTTTCATCTGATAAGAGTAATATCAGTATTTGGGCTAAAGAAGGAAGAAGCATTGTTAGCTTTGAGAATGGAACAACTAAAGGAGAGGGGCAATCAAGGGAATTTGATTATTTAGCAAGTACTATGGACGATTTAATAATCAATAAAGAGGAGTTATTGCCATTGATACCTATAGATAATGAATATATGCTGGTTTTAAGCGATTCATTACCGATTTATGATATTGGGTTTCAAGCAGGGTTTATCCTGCTTACAGGACAGCCTAAAATAAACGTTGAACGCATGTTTAGTTATCATCAACCTAAAATTGTTGTCTTTCACAATTCAGTGCCTTTTTGGTTTAAAGAGAAGTGTATAGAAACTTGTATAAAAAACAATATCCCTTTTCACGATATATATGAAAAGGGATATTGGTCTAATTTATTATAATGCGATTAAAGTGCTTCTAATAATTGTTGAGGAGTTTTATACCCTACAATTACATTAGATACATCACCCTTACCATCAAAGATAACCATTGAAGGATATCCTGGGATTCTCAAGAACATAGTAAAGTCATGCGTAGCATTTCTACCTTTTCTATTACTGTTGTACTCAGGGTTAGTGTATTTTTTTCCTTTGTAATTGATTTCCTCGTTACCTTCAGAATCAAATTTAACTGCGTAGTAATTTTTGTTAATGTGTTCAATCACTTTAGCGTCAGAGAAAGTGTTTTTGTCTAACATTTTACACGGACCACACCATTCAGTGTAAGCGTCCATAAAGATAGGTTTTACCTCTTTCTTTTGAGCAGCAACAGCTTCATTAAAAGTCATCCATTTTATTTCTTGAGCATTCATTGAGAAACTCAACAAAGCTATAGCGAATAAGAAAAACAGTTTTTTCATGTTTAAAGTAATAATTAGATTTTATAAATTATTTTACTCCGTGCATTAACTTCTTCATTAATGGGTTCAGAGCGATAACAAGGATACCTGCTATAATTGGAACAACTGTAAATATTAAGAAGAATGTAGATAACGAATACTTCTCAGTAATTACTTCAATTTGACCTCCAAGTTTTGCAGCTAAGTTGTTACCAATTGCGATTGCAAGATACCACATTCCAAACATAAGTGCAATCATTCTTGCAGGCACTAATTTAGAAACGTAAGATAATCCTACAGGAGAAGAGAATAACTCTCCGAGTGTATGGAATAAATAACCAAATACCAACCACATCATAGAAACTCTTGTTCCTTCAGTGATACCATGAGCTCCGTATGCTAATACACCAAATCCAATTGCCATAATGATAAGACCTAAACCGTATTTAATAGCAGCCGGTGGATTGTATTTAGAATCCCAAAGTTTAGAAACAACAGATGCGAAAGCAATAATAAAGAAAGAGTTTAAGATAGAGAACCAAGAAGCTGTAATCTCTACTTGATTGTCTTTAATTTCTTTTACTTCAGCTTGAACAATATGAATTTCTTTTTGGTTTTCAATGTCAGTTATTTGATTGTATGCTTGTAATTCATTTTTTAGTTTCTCTTCAGACTTAGCATCTAAGATATTGTATTTACCAAGCTCCTCATAGATGTTTAATTTAGTTCCAATCTCTAAATTAGCTAAGTCAGAGATGATAGTTGTTTTTTCTACAACCACGTCACCTTCTTTTACTTGAGCAACTTCAGAAACAGGTACGTAAGTAAAGATTGGATTATTGTTTGCATCTTTCTTTTGAACGCCATTCTCATCTAATGCTGCTTTTTCAACAGCGCTGTAGCTTACTTCATAAGCATGAGAAGACCAGTCTCTATTTAACATCCAGATTGCAGCAGCCCAAACACCAATAAACGTAACCGCCAAGATGATATTAGACATTAATGCTTTTTTGTATGTTCTTTTTGCCAGTAAAATTAAAACCCAAGAAACAATAAGTAAAGGAATAACTGTCAATAATAAGTTGAAGATATTAAACAGCAATGCTTTGTTTCCAGATAAAATTCTCTGTGTATTATCTCTTGCGAAGATTACTAAAGAAGTAGCTCCTTGCTCAAACGACATCCAGAAGAAAATAGTAAAGAAAGCAAAGATGATTACAGCAATCATTCTATCTCTTACAATTTTCGTATATCTCATAATACGAGAGATTACTAAGTACAAGAAAATAAGAAGTCCTGCTACAATACAAACAGTTTTACCATCCATTCCAAAAAGAGTTGTTGGGAACAATTGAATGTTTCCAATAATTCTAAATGGGTCATCAAAGGCATATAAGAATCCAACGATAGTTGAAATAGCGATTAAGATATAGTCAACAGTAGTAAAAGGGTTTGGTTTTAAAGCCTCTTTTTCTTCTTGAGATAACTCTTCAGTTTCTACAACTTGGTTGTGATTAATCTCAAGACTTTTATTAGGAGCATCACCAATATTTCCGAAAATAGGTTTAGCTAACCAGAATTGAAGTGTTCCTAAAAGCATGAAAATACCTGCTAATCCAAAACCATAATGCCATCCAATACGCTCACCAATGTAACCACAAAGCATCATTCCGAAGAAAGCACCCGTGTTTACTCCCATATAGAAAATGGTATAAGCACCATCTTTCTTTTCAGGGAATGATTTATACATTTCAGAAAGGATAGAAGTCATATTTGGTTTGAAGAAACCAGTACCTACTACAAGACAAACAAGTCCTAAGTACATAAAGAATTCCGTTTCAAAGGTCATTGCAGCGTGTCCTATAGTCATAATTAAGGACCCAATTACAACCGCCCAACGGTATCCAATGTATTTATCTGCTATAATACCACCAAAGATAGGTGTGATGTAAAGTAACATAGCATAAGTTGCAAAAATTGCTCCTGCATTCACAGTAGTCATTTCCCAGCCCGGGTTTAGTCCGATTACGGACATTGTTAAGAACTGAATTAAAAGTACGCGCATTCCGTAGAATGAGAAACGCTCCCACATCTCAGTAAAGAACAGTACGAATAACCCCGCCGGGTGCCCCAGGACCTTTGTATCAAAGAAATTCGGGTTTGCAGCTGTGTTTTTCTCCATAGCTTATTATAGTTTTTGGTTGTTAATTTGATAATGCCGTGTTCAGACAAGCGTTAAAAGTAATAAAATAAACTCATAAATAATTCTTCTCAAAAAAAAATACCAAAAATATATAGGATGTCAGATGTTTTTTGTGGATTTATTGTATATAATCTAATTAATGCCGTTTCTATAAAGTAGTAAATTAACAAAAAAAGCACCATAGACTTGTCTATGGTGCTTTAGATTATTATCTATAATTTATTTCTAATTATGCTTTCTTGTTTTCTAAAGGGCGAATAACTAATCTGTCATAAATTACCAAAGTAATAACAGAAAAGATTCCTATACCACATACAACGTACCATATCTTATTAGGATTGTATGTACTCCATAGCATATCTACCATTTCCCAGTGTGACATACCTAACTTCTGTTCTGCTAAAGTAAAATACTCATTCTTAGAGAAAGGGAAGTGTACTTGACTAATATCTATATTCTTTGATGTAGCGAAGTCTATAAATGATTGTTTAACAACTGTCCAATCTACTGAATCCGCTTTCAGATTAAATTGTTTTTCAAAAGCAGAAAGCGACATATTTAAAGTTTTAGAACCTTGTTCTATGAATTGCTCATGACTTACTACCTCAGGCATTGTTATGTCACGAGTAGTCATCTCTGTTTTTAATAATGATAATTTGTCTGACCAAGCTTGGTATAAATCTCCAGATATATATTTAGTAACAAAATAACTTGCCGCTACTGGTAAGAAGTATGTACCTTGGTAAAGACCTTCCTTTCCTTTTGGAGTAATTAACGCAATAAAAGAAGAAACCGTAGGACTTGACATCATTTCCCCGATTGAGAAAATCATTGTCCCTATGATTGTAAATACAGGATTATGTGTGTAGAAAGTCAATCCAACACCAATACTTGCTATTACAGCTCCTCTAATTACAGCATTGATGTGGCGCATTTTAGTAACAAAGTACGAAATTGAAACCTGACATAAGATAATCATCAAAGAGTCAATATTCGTAAACCACTCTGGTTTTACTTGTCCATCTTGTGTTAACAAAGGCCCTAAAAACGACACATTCTCATTTATCCAAGTACTCAATGAAGAAGAGTTTACCCAGTCTTCAATAAAGTTAGGCAATGTATTAAATAGCTGATTAAACATAGTCCAGAACCCAATCATTAATAATAATAGGATTCCTAAACGCACATCTTTTAATGCTTCAAATATTCCTAAAACAGATTCTTTGATAGCTTTACCAATAGACTCTTTTGGTTTTTCTACTTTCGGCTCTTTATAGAATATAAGTAGCACTACTAAGTTTATAGCTATTACGATAGCAGCTTGTATAAAAATGATTTTCCAACCATAAGTTGTACGTAAACCTGATGACATAGCAGGTCCGATAAAACCTCCAATATTTACCATCATATAAAAGATACCGAAACCAAGTGTACCTGTAGTCCCATCCGTGTTACGAGCTATAATAGCAGAGGCTACTGGTTTAAAAAAAGCAGCTCCAATCGCGACTAACAAGAATACGGCATACACACTATTAAAAGCGGTTACCTCTCCTAATAAGTAGTATCCAGCAATCATAATGATAAAGGATATAGTAAGGGATAATTTATAACCAATACGGTCAGCGATAACTCCAAAGAATAGAGGTAAGAAGTATAATATTCCTACTATGCCCCCCATGATACTACCTTTTTGTATGTGGTCAAACCCCAGACCTCCAGTATCGGTTGAGCCTACTAAGTACAGACCTAACAAAGTGTAGATACCATACCATGCCCAGCGTTCCATCAGCTCCATAAAGCTGGCTATCCAGAAGTTTTTATTAAATGAGGTTAAAGTTTGTCCAAATGATTTATTATTCTGTGACATGGTAATAGGGTGATTTATATTTAGGAAGGTAAGTTAAGCTGTATATTTTATTTAGCAATGAATAAGAGAAAAAATATTTATTGAAACAATCATCCTAAACAAAAAAAGCGCCTTAGTTACCTAAGACGCTTTATGTTATAATGAGTTGATGTAATTATCTTACGTCTTGCATTAATTTTTTAATAAAAGGAGATAATGCCATTAATATGATACCAGCTACAACTGCGTAAAGACCTAAATCTTTGTATCCGTCAGTATAAGAAATCAATGCGTCATAGTTAGATGCATTTTCAGTATCTGTAGTTGACATACCAGCTCCGATAATACCAGCTACATATTGTCCATACGCACTTGCTAAGAACCAAAGCCCCATCATCATTCCTTGTAAGTTAGGAGTTGCTAATTTAGTCATAATTGAAAGTCCGATAGGGGACAAACAAAGTTCTCCTAATGTGATTATTAATAAAGCGAAAGTAAAGAAGTCTAAAGAAGTCATTCCTTGTAAGTCCGCAAATAATCTTGTTGCAAATAAGGCATAGTATCCAGCTCCTAACAGAACAAAACCTAAACCGAATTTTATAATTGTATTTGGCTCAATACCTTTTTTAGCTAACCAAATCCACAATAATCCCAATACAGGAGCAATGAAAATGATAAAGAAAGCACCCCCAGAGTTGTTTACACCATTAGGGTCTAAGTGCATTCCCAAAAGGTCAGAGTTTAAGTTCTTCGCAGCAAAGATGCTTAATGATCCTCCCGCTTGCTCATAAATACCAAAGAAAAGGATAGAGAAAACGATGAAGATTAAAGCAGCGACAATCTTTTTACGCTCAGAAGAATTTAACTTAGACATCTCGTAAAACAAGTAAATCAAAGCTAATGGTCCCACAGTCATCATGAAATAATCAGTATAAGCTGTGTTATCAATCATTAATATAATCAATGGAATCATTGCGAAAGTACCTACATACGTAAGGATTTCTTTCCAAAGAGCCATTTTTTTCTCAGTACCGTCAGCAGCTATTTCAGTTGGCTGAAGACCGATTGGTCCTAAGTGTCTTTTTGTAAATGTAAAGTTGATTAAACTGATAAGCATTACGAAAGCCGCTAAACCAAAAGCAACATTCCAACGGTGTGCTTGGTCGATAGTGTTTTCGAATATGTGTCCTTTACCAATTGCGATACATAAGTATCCACCGATAAGAGCCCCCATATTAATCCCTGCATAAAACAATGAGAAACCAGCATCTGTACGTGAATCCCCACTTTTGTAAAGGTATCCTACCATTGTAGAGATATTTGGTTTAAAGAAACCAGTACCAATTACTGTAAAGGCAATACCAGTAAAGAAATAAGTATGCGGTTCGTACGCTAAGATTAAACTACCTACAATCATCATGGAGCCACCCCAGAATAAAGATTTTCGGAAACCTAAGATTTTATCTGCAAAAATACCACCTAAGAAAGTGAATGCGTATACGAAAGCTTGAGTTGCTCCGTATTGTAAATTTGCTTGTGCTTCCGCAAAGTTAAGTTGGTCAATCATAAAGAATACCAACATTCCTCTCATTCCGTAGAAACTGAAACGTTCCCACATTTCAGAGAAGAATAAACTCCAGATTTGTTTCGGGTATTTCCCCGAAAAATTCTGAATCTCTTCTAATGTCTGTGTCTGACTCATTTTAATTAATAATTTTTATTATCGTGTAATGCACGGTACCTAACGGATACCATGCATGAATTTTTTCAATATAGGATTTATCAACATTACCAATATTCCAGCTGCTGCAGGGATTAATGTGAATAAGAAAAAGAAGTGACTTAAAGAATAAGACTCTTTAATAACCTCAATTTGTCCCCCTAAGATTGCAGCAAATTTCTGTGCAATTGCAAGGGCCAAATACCACATTCCAAACATAAATGCAAGCATTTTTCCTGGTACAAGTTTAGACACATAAGATAGTCCAACTGGCGAGATAAATAATTCTCCTAAGGTATGGAATAAGTATGTTAATATTAGAAATATCATCGACATTTTTACGCCTTCTGCTCCTCCCATTGAACCTAAACCAAGAATTAAGAATCCTACAGCTACTAATAATAATCCAATTCCGTATTTAAACGCAGCTGATGGATTGTATTTAGAATCCCATAATTTAGATACTGAAGAAGCTAAAGAAATAATGAAGAATGAGTTCAAAATAGAGAACCAAGAAACAGTTATTTCTGATGCTTCTTTTGCAAATTCATTTGATAACATCCAAATAGCCGCTGCCCAAATTCCAGCAAAACAGATGAATAACATTAAGTTAGATAACGCAATTTTTTTCCAAGTTGCTTTTGCTAACATAATTAATACCCCAGTAATGATAACTAAAGGAATAATTGTTAAACATGTATTTACGATATTAAAAATCAAAAGTGATGTTCCTTCAAGCGACCTGTCAACATAATCTCTCGCAACTAAAACAAGAGAAGTAGCCCCTTGTTCAAAGCTCATAAAGAAGAACATTAAGAAGAAAGCTAACAAGATTACAGCAACCATTCTATCTCTAATAATCTTACCATAACGCAAAATTCTCGAGATAACTAAGTATAAAAACGCAACTAAAGCTACGATTGCCATTATATTTTGTCCTCTTAACACCGGTGTATCGATGAATTCGAACATATCATAAACACCATTTTTAGATAATGGGTCGTTGAATGCGTATAATAAACCAACGATAGAAACAAAAGCAATTAAGATATAGTCAACTAAAGTGTAAGGGTTTTTAGTTTCTTTCTCTTCTTCAATTTCTTCCGGTGTTTTTTGAATTGATGTATCTACTTTTTTAAGCTCTCCTACATTTCCAAATAATGGTTTAGCTAACCAGAATTGTACTGTTCCTAAGAACATGAAGATTCCCGCTAAAGTAAATCCATAGTGCCATCCTTGTGTTTCTGCAATGTATCCACAAAGCATCATACCGAAGAAAGCTCCTGAGTTTACTCCCATGTAGAAGATAGTGTATGCCGCATCTTTTTTCTCAGGTAGATATTTGTACATCTCACCAAGCATAGAAGGCATATTCGGTTTAAAGAAACCTGTACCGATAACTAAACAAGCAAGTCCGATGAAGAACATGAATTTAGCATCAAATCCCATTGCAGCGTGTCCTATTGTCATTACAATAGCACCAATGATTACTGCCCAACGCGACCCGATATATTTATCAGCGATTACTCCACCAAGAATTGGAGTAAGGTAAAGCAACATAGCATAAGTACCATATAAAGCACCTGCTTGCTCTGCGGACCATCCCCAACCAGAGAATGGGTCATCAAATAATACTTTTGCAGTCAAGAATTGAATTAACAATACTCTCATTCCGTAGAAAGAGAATCGTTCCCACATTTCAGTAAAGAATAGAACGAATAGACCTGCTGGATGTCCAAGGACCTTAGATTTAAAGAGGTCTGAATTAGTAGCTGTTTCTGCTGCCATTTTTAATTTTATTAGTTTGTTTTAAGTTAGTACGTTATCGTATTCGTTTGGTGTTATAAATTGTTTAAAATGAAGTTTGTCATTTTAGTGAAAAGTTGCAATCTTGTGTTGCCGCCATAAATCCCGTGATTTCTATCTGGATAAATAAGCCAATCAAAATCTTTATTCTTCTGAACTAAAGTTTCAATCATAGCCATGGCATTTTGTACATGTACGTTGTCATCCGCAGTACCGTGGATTAATAAATAGCGTCCTTTAAGCTTGTCAGCATGCGTGAAAGGAGAGTTATCATCATACCCAGTTGGGTTTTCTTGTGGAGTAGTCATGTATCTCTCTGTGTAGATGCTGTCATAATATCTCCAGTTGATAACCGGGGCAACAGCAATCGCCATTTTGAATACGTCATTTCCTTTAAGCAAGCAGTTAGATGACATAAAACCACCATAGCTCCATCCCCAAATACCGATTCTGTTTGCGTCAACATAACTTTGAGAACCTAAATACTTCGCAGCAATTATTTGGTCTTCTACTTCGTATTTACCCAATTGTAATTGCGTTGTCTTTTTAAACTCAGCCCCTCTGAAGCCAGTTCCTCTACCATCAACAGTTACCACAATGTATCCCTTTTGAGTTAGCATTGCATGCCAGTAATCGTTAGAGTCAAACCATTTGTCAGCCACTTGTTGAGAACCTGGTCCGCTATATTGATACATAAAAACAGGATATTGTTTGTTTGCATCAAAATCAGCAGGTTTCATCATCCAAGCGTTCAATTGTAAACCATCTACAGTTGGAATTTGGATAAACTCCTTTGTAGGAAGTTGGTAAGCAGTTAGCTTTTGTTCTAACTCTTTATTATTTAAAATTTCCTTTACAACTTTACCATTCTTAGAACTATTTAAAGTGTAGTTAGGAGCATTTTTACTTGAAGAGTAGATATTGATAAACAAGTCAAACTTAGGACTAAACACAGCAGTGTTAGTACCTATATTATCCGTTAATCTTGTTTTATTTTTTCCGTTTAAGTCAATAGAATAGATGTCGCGGTAGATAGAACCACGTTCTACAGATTGATAAAATAACTTGTTTGCTTTTGTATCAATTCCGTAATAGTCAGTTACCTCCCAGTTCCCTGTAGTTACTTGGTTGATTAGCTTACCATCCTTGTTGTAGTAGTATAAATGGTTGAAACCATCGCGTTCACTTAGCCAAACAAAGCTGTTATCTTGTAAGAAATTTACCGTAGCTACATCTACATACGCCTTATCTGTTTCGTTTAAGATTAGTTTTTTACTCAATGTTTTACCATCGATAAAGAACAATTTTAAATCATTTTGGTGTCTGTTGATAACCTGAGCACTTAAAAGGTTATTGTCATTTGTCCATTTAATTCTCGGCATATAGAAATCGTTGAATTCAGACAAATCAACTTTAGAAGTGTCGTTTGATTTTAAATCGTAGATATGAATAGAAACTAAAGAGTTCTTTTCACCAGCTTTAGGATACTTGAATTTATCTTGAGTAGGGTATAAACCAGTTCCGTAAACATCCATTGAATATTCAGGAACGTCAGTTTCGTCAAATTTCACATACGCTAATTTGTCGCCATCTTTGTTCCAGTCGAACATGCGAACGATGCTAAATTCTTCTTCATAAACCCAATCAGAAATACCATTGATAACGTGATTTTTCTCACCATCATTTGTTATCTGTTTAGTTGTTTGAGAAGTAATATCGTAAACAAATAAGTCGTTTTTATACGCATAAGCGATTTTAGTACCATCATTAGAAAAAGTAGGTTCTAATATTTTATGGTCTGCAATTTTGACAAGTGTATTTTTTAATGGATTAAATAGATAATAATCCGCTAAAACAGAACGACGGTAAATTGGAGTTGAATTAGTTCCAATTAGCAATTGTTGTTCTTTATGGTCAAAAACGTAGTTGTCGATTGATTCAATGCTTTCAAAAGTGTTAGTAGAGAAAACAGTTTTAACCTTTTTAAGCGTTTGAAAACTATATAGGTTAATTTCTTGCTTGTCCTTGTTAACTCTTTCAATACGTGAGTATTGGTTTGAGTTTTCCATTGCATTGACGGACTGCATCACTTTGGTTTTGAAACTTCCATTCCAAATTTCTTCTTGTTCAATTTGTTTTTGAGCAAACCCAAATTGCGATGCAATAATGCAAAATAGCAGGGTAATCTTAAGATGTTTCATTATATATTTAATCGAAAAAACTTCCAATTTTAATGAAAAAATATGATTTACACCAATTTATTTTTAGGAATAGACAATAAAAGCTTAATTCTGTTGACGCAATTTTGCCAAAGAAAGTCATAATAAATTACACAAAAAGGTGTAATTGCTGATTTTTTAGTTTTTTTAACCTTGTTAGAATGAGTTATCTTTGTAGCTTAAATAAAAATTATGAAGGCAGGTAATATTAATGGTTTTTCTAAGTTAAGTAAACGTGACAAAATCAATTGGATAGCTCAGACGTATTTTTCAAACCCTGAAGATGTAGTTGAATTAATCGAGCAATATTGGAATTCAGACGAGGAGTTACAAAAACTTCACGATGAGTTTATCGAGAATACAATTACGAATTTTTATTTACCATTT
>JASLGC010000129.1 GCA_030150335.1 Flavobacterium sp. | reverse complement strand
TGAAGTAAACTAAACAACATTAGGTTTACCCCTGTTAATGTTGTCCAACCTGCCATGTGCAGAATAGTTGCTATCTCTCCATCTGATACTTCAAACATTACCCCTGCTCCTTCTCCTAAACTTGCATCTCCTAATACCATTGCTGTTAGCATTAATATAGTTGGAATAACAATTTCATTGGCAGGAATAGCAACGATATAAGCTAATAAAATCACTCCATTTAAACCAAGAAGAATTCCGAAAGGGTCTAATCCTTCGATCACCCACAAGGCAATACTTTTCTCTCCTATCATGATGTTACATACTAACCAAATAACCGCTCCAGCTGGTGCAGCAAACATCACTGCTCTCCATAATACAATCATTGTTCTATCAATCAACGATGTATAAACTGTTTGCAATACATGCGGTGGTCTGTATGGAGGTAATTCTAAAGTAAAGAAAGAGGCCTCTCCTTTAAGCATTGTCTTAGATAAAAACCACGAAACGAAAAAAGTAAAAGCAATTCCCAACACAACTATTCCTACTACTGCTAATGTTGATATGGTTGGAGCCATATAAGTAGGTACTAATGCACCTATAAAAATAGTTGCCATTAATATTTGTGTAGGCCAACGACCGTTACACAGTGAAAAGTTGTTTGTAATAATTGCTATTAATTTTTCGCGGGGACTATTTATAATTCTTGTTGCTACAACACCTGCAGCGTTACATCCAAAACCCATACTCATGGTTAAAGCTTGTTTTCCATGTGCACCTGCTCCTTTGAACAATCTATCTAAATTAAAAGCTACCCTTGGTAAATAACCAAAATCTTCTAATAATGTAAATAACGGGAAGAAGATTGCCATAGGTGGTAACATTACTGCAATAACCCAAGCTGTAGCAAGATATACTCCGTCTATCAAGAATCCGGTTAACCACCAAGGAAAACCTATAGAGGTTGCACCGTCTTTTAACAACGGATATAGTTGCTCTAATAATAAATACGACAATGCGCTTGAAGGATAATTTGACCCAATGATTGTAAGCCATAAAACCCCTCCCAACATTAATAACATGATTGGGAAACCATATCTTTTGCTGGTTACTACATTATCTATCATTCTATCAACGCGAAAAGCACGTTGATTTTCGTCTGATTTAACGGTACTCTTTACGGTTTTCGAAACTTGTGAAAAGATAGCACCTGCCACATTATCAGAATAATCTAATCCTAATGAGTCGTGATAAGTATTTGCCTTTTCTAATATTGGTTGAATTTTTTCAGTGGTTATTTTATTAGACAAAGCATTGCTCAACAAGGCTGTTTCAATGCTCTTATCTTGTTGAATTAAACGCATTGCAATCCAAGAAGCACTTGGCAACTCTTGGTCTAAAGCCAATAAATCAGTTGACACATCTAATACTGCCTTACGAGATTCCCCTGAAATACCTGAGATTGTTTTATGTTCGGGTACAAACTTTCCTGTTGCTACTTGATCAATAGCCAACAACAATTCTGGTATTCCTTCTTTATTTCTTGCGGAAGTAGGAATAACAGGTACTCCCAAATCTTTAGATAATCCACGAACATCAATTTCTACTCCATGACGAGTAGCTTCGTCCATCAAATTTAAACAAACAACCACTTTATTTGTGATTTCTTGTATCTGAACAACTAAACTCAAATGACGCTCTAATCGTCCTGCATCTACTACGACTACAGTAACGTCAGGTTTACCAAAAAGTATAAAATCTCTTGCCACTTCTTCATCTTCTGAAGTTGACATTAAAGAATACGTTCCCGGTAAGTCTATTAATTTATACTTACGTTCTTTATATTGAAAGCTACCTTCAGCTCTTGTAACTGTCTTTCCAGGCCAGTTACCGGTATGCTGTTTTAATCCTGTTAAGGCGTTAAATATTGTACTTTTTCCAGTATTTGGATTTCCAGCAAGCGCAATAGAATAATCAAAATTCCCTGATAGATCTCCGAGTTTTTTTAATTCTGCTGCTGTATTTAAATCACAAATATCACAGGCTGTCTTCGCCATATCGATTTTCTCCTTACTTAAAATTGATTATTGAATTGAGATTAATACCATCTTAGCATCTTCATTTCGAAGAGAAATAATGGTATTATAAATTGAGTAAGCTACAGGATCTCTAAGAGGACTTACATTATGTACAGCAATCTCTGCTCCAGGTACAAATCCTAAATCAAGAAATCGTTGATGCACTTCTCTTGCACATCCACGTTCTATACCGACAATTTTAGCTTTTACTCCTTTTTGAAGTTCTGACAAATTCATTCTCATTTCTTTAGATGTACAAAATTACATAATTAGACTTGTCTAACAATAAATTTAGTGTTAAAACTATTCATTATAAATAATGTAGTTAATAGAGTTGAAGGAGATTATAATCATCTTTATAATAGTCAAAAACAAAAAAAAGCAACTACCTTATAGATAATTGCTTTTATATATTCGTCGGATATATTTTTTTAAACTGGCTTGAACGCGTTTTCAAATGGTACGCGGTGTACTAAACTTCGGCCTAAGGTTACTTCATCTGCATATTCTAATTCATCTCCTACTGCAATTCCTCTGGCAATGGTAGATGTAATAATATTGTAGTCCTTCACTTGCTTGTAGATATAGAAATTGGTTGTATCCCCTTCCATCGTAGAACTCAACGCAAAAATTATCTCTTTTACTTCTCCATTCTTAACCTTTTCTACTAAAGAAGTAATGTTTAACTGACTTGGTCCTACTCCATCCATTGGTGAAATCTTACCTCCTAATACGTGGTAAATTCCCTTAAATATTTGTGTGTTCTCCAAAGCCATAACATCGCGAACATCTTCTACGACACATATTGTTTGATGATCTCGTACAGGATTTGAACAAATATCACATATTTCTAAATCCGATATATTGTGACAGCTTTTGCAGAAACTGATTTCTTGTCTCATTTTCATTAAAGCTTCAGCCATGTGAATAGTTTGTTCTTCTGGCTGTTTTAACAAGTGCAACATTAAACGCAAAGCAGTTCGCTTACCAATTCCTGGTAACTGAGATATTTCTTCTACTGCTTTTTCTAATAATTTTGAAGGGAATTCCATGGCGCAAATATATAAAATATCAAAGTATTGATGAAACGGCTTTTGAGGTGTTAGTGAAAAAATAACATCTTGTTTTTGCGACTGTTAAAAAGAATAAAACTAACATTATTCTTGACCTCCTACTCATTGTGAAAAAAATAATTACATTTGAAAACACATTCATTTTTCAAACATAACTTATGTCACCAATTAGCATTATTACTATCATAATTATTTACTTCGGAATCTTAATACTTATCTCTCACTTTGTAAGTAAAAATGACAGTAGTAATGAGGCTTTTTTTAGTGCAAATAAAAATGCAAAATGGTATTTAGTTGCTTTTGGAATGATTGGTACCGCGCTCTCTGGTGTAACATTTATATCGGTACCAGGAGAAGTAGGATCGCCAAATGGTGAGCAATTTAAGTACTTTCAGTTTGTTTTGGGTAATGCAGTTGGATTCTTACTTACTGCCTCTATCTTGTTACCTTTATATTATAAATACAACTTGGTGTCTATATATACCTATATAGAAAAGCGATTGGGCCATTATAGTTACAAGAGTGCTGCGTCTATTTTCTTATTGAGTAGAACGATTGGTTCGGCATTTAGACTTTATCTTGTAGTGATTGTATTACAACGTTATGTGTTTGACCATTTTGGTATTCCATTCTTTGCAACAGTATTAATTGCTTTAATGCTTATCTATGCTTATACCTATAAAGGAGGCTTAAAAACAATCATTATCACAGATACCTTACAAACTTTTTTCCTTGTTGCTTCAGTTATTTTTACAATTTTTTTTATCTGTCATAGTTTAGATTTAAGTCCGATTGAGGCTTTTGAAACCGTAAAACAAAGTAACTACTCAAAAATATTCTTCTTTGAAGACTTTATTTCTAATCGCTTTAACTTCTTTAAACAGTTTATCGGTGGTATTTTTGTTACGCTGGCTATGGTAGGTCTTGACCAAGATTTGATGCAAAAGAATTTGAGTTGTAAGAATATTAAAGAGGCTCAAAAGAATATGTATTCATTTACTGCTATATTCATTGTAATCAACCTATTCTTCTTAGGCGTAGGTGCGTTGCTTTATATATATGCAAATCAATATGGAATAGAAGTACCTCTTGACAATGTAACAGGAAAACCAAGAACAGATTTATTATTTCCTGAAATCGCCTTTAATCACTTGTCTATCGTGCCAGCTATAGTGTTTTTATTGGGATTAACGGCTGCTACTTTTGCAACGACTGACTCTGCATTAACGGCATTGACTACTTCTTTCTGCATTGACTTTTTAAATATGGACAAACAAAAAAGCAATAGCTCAAATGTATGGAAACGAAAAATAGTTCACTTGAGCTTTTCTTTCTTGATGTTTTTAGTAATCATTCTTTTTAATGCTATTAATGACGCATCTGTTGTTAGTATGATTTTTAGAATTGCGTCATATACTTATGGCCCATTATTGGGATTGTTTGCTTTTGCTATTATTTTTAAAAACAAGCAAGTAAAGGATAAACTGGTTCCTTATATTTGTTTAGTTGCTCCTTTTTTAACGCTATTTATCAGTAATAATGCTGCTGATTTCTTAGGTGGTTATGTGTTTGACAATGAGCTAATTTTAGTTAATGCTGCTATTACTGTAATCCTTCTACTACTAATAAGCAAGAAATCAGTATTGGTTAGTGCGCAACAAAACTAATGTACACGATTCCTCAAATGCGATATTATTTTCTCGTAATAACTTATATAATTCAGGATTCTCTGTACCTGGATTAAAAATAACACGTCTTGGTTCTAACGAAATAATATAATCGTAAAACTCTACTTGTCTTTTAGGATTTAAATAAAGCGTTACTGTATCAATATCTGAATAAGGAATCAAGTCTTTCGATATAGTTACTTCTCCGATATTTCCTTCTCTTAATCCGCAAGCTTCAACTTCATGTCCATATTCTTGCAACATGCTAATAGCTTGAAAAGAATATCTTTCTTCTTTCAATGAGGCTCCTAACACTAAAGTTTTCATAATTTATTTATTTTTATTAGTTTAACAATTTATATACAATCAAATAACACTTATTAACACAAAACCAAATCAATACAACACTAAATACAAGATAATACTAAATACACTATAATATATCTTCTTAAAAAGAGTAAAAAAAGACACTTAATTACTACAAATCTCCAAATAATGATAAAAGTCATATAATTGAGGCAAAATTAACACTAATTTTACATCAAGATATTTAAAAAAACAATTATGAAAAAATTACTACTATCTTTTTTAGGAGCTGCTTTATTAATGAGTGGTTCAACATTTGCTCAAGAGAATGATGTTACTAATGTTGTTAAAGAAAAAGAAACATACAAATGGCAAATGCGTTTACGTGGTGTTGGTGTAATTCCTCACAACAGAGCTGACATTGGTATTATTGGTGGTCAAATTGACGTAAACAATAACTTTATACCTGAATTAGACTTTACTTATTTCTTCACAGAAAATCTTGCTGCTGAATTAATTTTAGGTACTTCAAGACATACTGTAGGAACTTTAGGTTCTGATATCTCTGCTGTAGGTGGACCAACTTCTGCAAATCTTGATTTAGGAAGTGTGTATTTATTACCTCCGACTTTAATGGTACAATACCACCACAAATTTGGTGAAGTATTCAAACCTTATGTTGGTGCTGGTGTTAACTATACAATTTTCTACAACGAAAAATCAGGTGTGGCTAAAGATATTAAATATGATAACAAATTTGGTTGGGGATACCAATTTGGATTTGACATTGATTTAACAGATCGTTTCTTTATCAACGTTGACTTCAAAAAATTATTCTTAAAAACAGACGTAACTGTTGACGCATCTAATTTAAACGGAGGTGATGCTTTAGACATCCCTGCAAAAGTTAAAATTGATCCAATGCTAATTGGTTTTGGTGTAGGAATGCGTTTTTAATTATTTAATAAGACATTTTTTTTTCAACCACCCTCACACTCTTGTGTAAGGGTGGTTTTTTATTGCCTAATATTTTGCCGACCTTTGCTCTTCTTTTGGGTACAATAAATAATTATGGCAACTAATATTACGTTTAAGGATATCAATAAATTAGCTATTCCAGCTATCTTTTCAGGAATTTCAGAATCAATAATCTCATTAACGGATATAGCAATCGTTGGAAATGTTAAAGAAAATAGTGTAGAGGCTTTAGCTGCTGTTGGTTTGGTTGGTTCTTTTTTATCTGCTATAATTTGGATGGTTGCTCAGACAAAAACCTCTATTTCTGCAACTGTCTCTCAACACTTGGGTAGCAAAAGATTGTTTGCAGTAAAAACATTAGTTCCTCAAGCGATTGTTTTTAATTTTTTATTGAGTATTTTCTTATTCATTTTTACAACTTTTTTTGTTCACGAAATATTCGTTGCTTATAATGCAAGTGGACTCATTCTTACGTATGCAAAAGAATACTATTTAATCAGAGCTTGGGGCTTTCCCCTTACATTGATAACCTTTGCTCTATTTGGAGTGTTTAGAGGGCTTCAAAACACGGTATGGGCGATGAAATGTAGTCTTGTTGGAGCTTTTCTGAATGTTGCATTAGATTATCTGTTTGTTTTTGGTGTTGATGGTTTTATTCCTGCTATGCATATTAAGGGTGCTGCTTATGCGAGTGTCATCTCCCAAACTGTTATGCTTTTAATGGCACTTTATTTTTACTTCACGCAAACACCTTTCAACTTAAAAGTTCGCAAAACGATTAATCCTTCATTGAAGCCATTAATCATAATGAGTTTTAATTTCATCATTCGTACTGCTACTCTAAATATAGCATTGTACTTAGCGAATGCGTATGCTACTGGTTATGGTAAAAACTTCATCGCTGCTCAAAGTATTCTGATGAATATTTGGCTCTTCTTCTCTTTCTTTATTGATGGATATGCAAGTGCTGGTAATGCACTTTCTGGCCGTTTATTAGGCGAAAAGAATTACAATGCTATGTGGAAAATGAGCAAAGACATCAGCAAATACGCAATTATTATTGCTATTGTTTTGAATATGATTTGTATTTTTTTTTATAAGGAAATAGGACTTTTATTTAATCAAGACCCTGAAGTTATTAAAGTGTTCCTTTCTGTTTTCTGGCTTGTGCTAATGATGCAACCTATTAATGCACTTGCGTATATTTATGATGGAATTTTTAAAGGTATGGGAGATGCTAAGTTTTTACGTAACAACTTATTATTTGCCACTTTCTGTGGTTTTATTCCTACACTTCTTCTTTTTGATTATTTAGGATTTCAACTATATAGTGTTTGGATAGCATTCGCTGTGTGGATGTGCTGCCGTAGTTTCCCATTAATGTATCTATTTAAAAAGAATTACGTCAATCAGTAATATCTGAATTGCTCTCAATGTATAAATCGTTGTGGTAATTCCCCTTTTATATATTAGTTTTATAATAATCACGTCAAAAAATAATATCTGAATTGCAGTCGCTACACAGATACGCTGCCGTATTTTCCTGTTAATGTATCTATTTAAAAGAATTACGTCAATCATTAATATCCAAATTGCTGTCGATGTATAAATCGTTGTAGCCTATTTTAATATGTTTATTTTTAAATCATTACATCAAGCAATAGCGCTTGCAACAGCATTGCAAACATAGTTACACATTATTTATATCAATCATAACTTCCTAAATTTGTTATGAACGTTAAAATAATGCTTCTATGGCACATAAACATACAAACTGCTGTTCTTCTGAAGAAACACAGGCTCCTAAATGCTCAACTCAAAATAAGAATCACGATCATACTGATGACCATGACCATAATCATGAGGATATGAATAATAACTATATTCTTGGATTAAGTTTAGCATTATTATTTACTGGACTCATTCTAACTCATATTTTTAAAGCCGAATGGTTCATCAACAATACTCTTTTACAAATTATTTGGTACGCGGTTGCTTATCTTCCTGTTGGTTTTCCTGTAATTAAGGAAGCTACAGCTTTAGCTGCAAAAGGAAATTTCTTCAATGAATTTTCTTTAATGTCGATTGCAACACTTGGTGCATTTGCTATTGGTGAATATCCAGAAGGGGTAGCTGTTATGATTTTTTACACTATTGGGGAGTTATTTCAAGAAAGAGCTGTCAACAAAGCAAAAGGAAACATCAAGGCTTTATTAGATATTAGACCAAACGAAGCAAATGTTTTTCGAAACAATCAATATAATATTGTAAACCCTGAAGTTGTACAGATAGGAGAAATAATACAAGTTAAGGTTGGTGAAAAGATTCCTCTTGATGGAGAACTTATTACCGATAAAGGAAGTTTTAATACTTCTGCACTTACTGGAGAAAGTAAACCTTCGACTTTTTCAAAAGGACAAACCGTATTGACCGGAATGATTAATTTGCAGAATGTAATTGAAATTAAAACAACAAAGCTTTATAAAGATAGTTCATTAGCTAAAATACTTGAAATGGTTCAAGAAGCAAGTTCAAGAAAGGCATCGACTGAATTATACATTAGAAAATTTGCTAAGATTTACACACCTATTGTATTCTTTTTAGCAGTTGCTTTAACTTTTATACCTGCGTTAATTGTAGACAATTACGAATTCAAAGAATGGTTATATAGAGCATTGGTTTTCTTGGTTATATCATGTCCTTGTGCATTAGTTATATCTGTACCACTTGGTTATTTTGGAGGTATAGGCGCTGCCTCTAAAAATGGAATATTATTTAAAGGATCGAACTACCTTGAATTGATGGCAAAACTTGATATAGTAGTTATGGATAAAACTGGCACATTGACTGAAGGTGTATTTAAAGTTCAAAAAGTTGAAACAACAATTGATCAGAATGAGTTCGTACAGATTGTTTCCGCTATTGAAAAACAATCTACTCACCCGATTGCAAAGGCCATTGTTGAAGCATATCCAACTGATATAACAGCTATAAATGTACACGAGATATCTGGTAAAGGACTGTCTGGCGAAGTTAACGGCAAAACTATACTTGTTGGTAATACTGCTCTGCTTAAACACTTCAATGTAAGTTATCCATCAGCCGTAGACCAAATTGTAGAGAGTATCGTTACTGTTGCCATGGACAATGAATATATCGGTTATATTACTATTGCTGACCAAATAAAAGAAGACTCGAAAGAGGCGATACACTTGATGAAAGCAAATGGGGTTAAAAAAACAGTTGTTCTTAGTGGAGATAAAGACACAATTACTCAAAAAGTTGCTCAAGAATTAGGAATAGATATCGCATTAGGAGGTCTACTTCCTGAAGGTAAGGTTGAACAAGTTGAAAATTTAAAAAGAAAATATCCTAATCAAACTTTAGCATTTGTTGGAGATGGAATTAATGATGCTCCTGTACTTGCATTAAGTGATGTAGGTATTGCTATGGGAGGATTAGGAAGTGATGCTGCTATAGAAACTGCAGATGTAGTTATACAGACGGATCAACCCTCTAAAATAGCTACAGCAATCCATATTGGTCATGAAACAAGGAAAATAGTAATACAAAACATAACTCTTGCATTAACAGTGAAAGTAATAGTTCTTGTACTTGGAGCTGGTGGAGTAGCTAATATGTGGGAAGCAGTTTTTGCTGATGTTGGTGTTGCATTACTTGCTATATTAAATGCTGTACGTATCCAAAGAATTAAGTTTATCTAAAACACTTGAAATTAAAAATATACCTTATAAAAATCCTGAGTGAATACTCAGGATTTTTATTTATATCGTGATTGAAGCATTAAAGATTTCCCAATACATTACCCAAGTAATACTCTCCATACTTTTCTAACTATACGACTTACTTCCTCAAAAAACACAATGAATATAATTTCAAAATCTATTCATAAATAATAGTTATATAAGCACACTCTCCATCAATATAAAATAGCATTCTTTACATCAAACCATTTTTATTTTTCAAACTTCCCCAACTTATATAATATTCTACTCACTATTTAATAATTCCATTTATACCTGTTAACTTATGTTATAGTCAGTAGATACCAATAAATATTTCACCATAAACTAATCACAACTATCAGTTCAGAATTTCAATAAGTGCAAAAAAACGTAGTCACAGAATCGCTTTCATCCCAAATAATAACACTTATCTGATACATCTAAATTAAACACAAAAGAGAAATACCTTTTCAACAAGATATTTCTCTTTTATAGCACTTACTTACGTTCAGTATAAAGCAAAAAAAATCCCCAACCTCATAGAGATTGGGGATTCAAAAGAAAGGCGGCGTCATACTCTCCCACTGGTTAGCAGTACCATCTGCGCTAGCGGGCTTAACTTCTCTGTTCGAAATGGGAAGAGGTGAG